>JBDLIN010000111.1:0-11961 GCA_039714835.1 Bacteroidota bacterium
TGGCAAACCTTCATATTTATATGGTCCTTCGGGAACAAATACAGATGGAGGAAAAGGATCTGTCGGATATGTTCTAAAAATTAGAGAAGAATTTTTACCTTGTGATCTTAAAAAGAAGAAATGAGAATTTTAATTATGGGTATGTATAAAAATATATTTAGGTTTTTAGTAATAGTATTCCTGTTTCTTACAGTTGGAAATACAACATTTGCTCAGGAAAAAGAACTAAAAGTCATTACTTATAATATTTGGAATGGTTTTGATTGGGGAAATGACACTGTAAGGAATGTAAAACTTGTTAATTGGGTGCGTGAGCAAAAGGCAGATATAGTTGCATTGCAAGAATTGTGCAACTATACACCCGAAAAATTGGAAGAAGATGCCAAAGCCTGGGGTCACAATTATTCAGTCCTGCTTAAAGAAACGGGCTACTCGGTTGGATTGACCTCAAAGTATCTTATCAAGGTAAAAGAAAAAATATTGGATGGCATGCATCATGGGGCTCTGCATTGTGAAACAACAGGCATTGATGTTTTTGTCATTCATTTTTGGCCAGGTAATTATAAATATAGAGAAGAGATAGCAATAATTACAGAGAGACTAAAGAAAGTGAGGGAGGAAACACCTTATTATATTGTTCTGGGTGATTTTAATGCGCACTCGCCAATTGATGCGGACTTATACAATCCAAATGGTTACCTTTTTTCTCGCAAGAAGTCTTTTGAAAAAGACAACATCAACATTATTGATTATGAGGCTATGTCGTCACTTTTAGCCTTCCCCCTTGTTGATGTTTGCCAGTTGTATACTAAAGGAATGTCTGAAAGGGGCACTTTCCCGGGGAGAGTTCTGGGACCTTTAAATAATGAAACATCTGAGCAATTGATATCCCGTTTGGAACGTATCGATTACATCCTGACATCACCCGAATTAGCAAAAAAGTGTGTAAATGCCAATGTATGCAACAGTAAAGAAAATTGGTTTTTATCTGACCATTATCCAGTTGTTTGCTTATTGCTTTGGCAGTGAGCCCATGAGGGAATATTTATTTTTGATGTCGGACCAAATTATGAAGGGAAGATCCGGGATATTGATGTGAAAACATTGCATAAAGTTGGCCAATACATTCGTAAAAAGATAAAATTAACAGAGATGCCGGAGAATTCTGAAAATGCAAATTGAAACTCTAGATATTGTTGTAATCATATTCTATCTTGTCACGATTGTTATCATCGGATCTATGGTAGGAATACGAAACAGGAAAGGAAGCGAGGGCAAAAATTACTTTCTGGCGGGTGGAACATTGTCCTGGCCGATAATTGGCCTTGCGCTTTTCTCAACCAATATATCTACTATTCACCTGGTTAGCCTAGCGCAGGAAGGATATGTAAACGGACTTGCCTATGGCAATTTTGAGTGGATGGCAGCATTTCTACTAATTGTCCTTTCCCTTTTTTTTGCACCCTTTTATCTTCGGTCCCGTGTAGCAACATTGCCGGATTTTTTAGAGAAGCGTTACAGTCGTGCCAGCCGCGATTGGCTCGCATTTCTTTCAATTTTATCAGCAATATTTATTCATATTGGTTTCACTTTATACACCGGAGCCATAGTGCTTCAAGGCTTATTCGGAATACCAATTATGACGAGTATTGTTACAGCTGCAGTACTAACTGGTATTTATACCATAATCGGCGGGTTGAAAGCAGTGGTTGTCACCGAATCTATTCAAACAGTTATTCTACTAGCGGGAGCAATAATAATAACTATAGTTGGATATATTCAAGTTGGAGGCTGGGAAGGATTAACAGCTTCTGTTGAACCTATTAAATTAACAGTTTTGCGTTCATCAGGTGATTCTTCAGGTTTACCGTGGTACTCGGTATTGTTGGGTTATCCTGTAATTGGGCTTTGGTATTGGTGTGCTGATCAAACAATTGTCCAGAGAGTATTAGGTGCTAAAGATGAAAACCATGCACGTGTTGGTCCATTATTTGCCGGATTTATAAAAATATTACCGGTTTTCATTTTCGTTCTTCCGGGAACGATCTGTTTAGCTCTTATTAATCAAGGCCAGCTTCCTGAATTAGAAAACTCAAAGGATGTCTACGCATTTATGATTACTAATTTACTCCCGACCGGACTAACCGGAATTATGGCTGCAGCATTGCTGGCCGCATTGATGAGTACAGTATCCGGCGCTCTAAACTCAATTGCAACGCTGTTCAGTTACGATCTTTATAAACGGTGGAAACCTGAAACTACCGATCACAAACTTGTAATTATAGGGCGCATTGTAACGTTAGTTGCAATGGTTCTTGCAATATTATGGTCCCCATTAATTGCCCATTTCAGTAGTATCTTTCAAGGAATAATAGCTGTAATCAGTTACATTGCTCCACCGATAACAGCAGTATTTATATGGGGTGTATTTTGGCATAAGGCATCTGCAAAAGCATCAATAGTGACTTTAGTTACAGGAACTGCACTTGGATTTATTGTTTTCTTTCTCGATTGGTTCAAGGAATCAACGGGTTGGAATGTACCTTCAATGATGATGACATTTTATCTATTTGTGATCTGTTCAATTATTTTAATCGTGGTATCACATATCTATCCACATGAACATACAACGGAAAGCGAAAATCTTGTTTGGAAAAATCCAGCTGAAGCGCTAAGATCTGAGGGTTGGAGCGGAATAGGGAATTATAAATTCTTAGCTGCTTTACTATTTGCAACAATGGTAATACTATATTCCATTTTTGGATAAAAAGAAAATTTCAGAAACTAAGAGGTTTGTAAAACTATTTAAAGGAAGGAATAAAAAAATGAAAAACTTATTTATAGCATACTTTTTCTTTTTTGTTGGGATTTCCTCGGTTAATGCCCAATGGTCAATACTTGGAGATCAAACTACTAAAAAAGCACGTTGGAATCTTCTTCAAAAGTTTACACCTGAAGAGTGGAACGCAAGTAATTTTGCTACCGAACAGGAAATGGAGTGGTTTAATGATGCACGTTATGGAATGTTTATCCATTTTGGGTTATCAACTTATAAAGGAAAAGATTTAAGCTGGGGGATTTGCGAAACCAGAAAAGCTCCTGACAAAGGTTCAGGTCCTTATCCGGATAGCGTTTGGACAACTTGGCCCAAACAATTCAAGTTTGAGAAATTTAATGCTCAGAAATGGGTTGAAGTAGCTCAAAAATCCGGAATGAAATACATCGTTGTCATTGCCAAGCACCACGATGGATTTCATCTTTGGAATACCGAATATTCTGATTTTAATATAATGAATACTCCTTTTGGAAGAGATTATTTGAAAGAACTGGCAGATGCTTGTCACGAGGCAGGAATGAAATTTGGCATCTATTACTCTCAGCGCGATTGGTATCATCCGGATTATGCTCCTGTCGATACTTCTCTTATTGATGTGATTCCTGAACCGCCATATTATAAAGCCAAGACTGGGATTAAGAAGGTTCGTGCAGGAGAAACTCATAAGAAGTATATCGACTATCAGTTTAATGTTGTCAGGGAACTGTGTACCAATTATGGGAAATTAGATGTGTTTTGGTTTGATGCTTGTTGGTGGGGAGGAATGTTCACTGCCGAAATGTGGGATTCAGAAAAATTAACAAGAATGGTTCGGGAACTTCAACCTGGAATTATAATTAATAACCGCGCTTCCATCCCTGGTGATTTTGATACTCCTGAACAAAAAATTGGTATGCACCAGTTACGACCGTGGGAAAGTTGTGTTACGCTTTGTGGATCATGGTCATGGTCGCCCACTCCTGTAAAATCGAAAAAAAACATCATTGATATGCTTTCTGCCACTGCTTGTGGCAATGGTAATATGTTGCTTAGTTGGGGACCAAAATGGGACGGGGCATTCGATCCTGTTCAAATCAAGCGTTTAGAAGAGGTTGGTGACTGGCTTAAACTTTATGGTCACTCTATTTACAACACCAGAGGAGGCCCCTGGTATCCTGAAAAATGGGGCGGCAGCACATATCGTGGAAATTTGGCTTTTTTGCATATTACCGCTGATCCCGGTAAAGAACTGATTTTACCACCAGCACATAATAAAATAACGAATGCTAAAGTACTTACCGGAGGTGAGGCCAGCTTTACACAAACTAATGAAGCGGTTATCATTGATTTAAATAAAATCAAGAACAATGCTGAATCTATTATTATTGAACTCACTTTTGAAAGTGATGTAGTCGGAATATAATAATACGATATAACAAAGCGGTAAATATTAGAAAACTTTAAAAATAATTTAGAATTATTTATAGGAAACAAGATGACTTCAAAAGAGCGATTGATGACAGCACTGAATAAAGAAAAACCAGACCGATTACCAGTTACTATTCATCAATGGCAGGGGTATCATCTCGATAAATATCTGGGGGGCATCAGCGATCTTGAAGCATGCAAAGAAGTTGGATTTGATGCTCAGATTCAGTATTTCGAAGAGATGGCGCAGTTTTGGGTGACCGATGCAGATTTTACTAAACTAAATACATCAACTTGGAAAGACATTCCAAAAATTATTGATGATAATCCTGATCATCGAATTATTCATCACACAATCGAAACACCAGAGGGAAATCTTACTTATAAAACTTCAGGCGACCGAAAAACAACATGGATTACTGAATATCTAATCAAGAAAGATGAGGATATTAATCTGATCAAGAATTATATGCCTGTCCCAAATTTGAACTTAGCGCCTATAGAAAAAAAATATGATGAGGTGGGCGATGACGGCATTTTGAGAGGTTTCGTATGGGGAGATCAGGCCGGTTGCTGGCAGCATGCGGCTTGTCTTTATGACATTACTGACCTGATTATGGCAACATTTGAAAAACCCGATTGGGTACATGAACTGCTTGAAATATTACTTGATAAAAAATTACAGTTTATTGAATCTATGAAAGGGGCCAAATTTGATCTGATAGAAACCGGAGGAGGTTCATCATCCTCAACTGTAATTTCTCCTGATATGCATAAAGAATATTGCCTTCCTTATGACAGAAAAATGCACGATGCGCTTCATGATTTAAATTTCAAATCAACATATCATACATGCGGCGGTACTCTTGGTCTTGAAGAATTCATAGTTCAAAATAACTGTGATGCATCTGAAACTCTTGCCCCAATCAGCATAGGCAGTAATCAGGAACCAGCACTATTCGCTGAGAAGATTAACAACAGGGTAGCACTAATCGGTGGAGTAGATCAATTCAGCGTTGTATCTGATGGGGATAGAGATTTAATACAAGCAACTATAAATAATTTATTCAATACCGTTGGTAAAAACGGAGGATATATCTGCTCACTCAGCGATCACTTTTTTGAAACACCGGTACAGAAATTAAAATGGTTTGCTGAAGCTGCCCACGAGTGTGTGTATTAGTTAGTTGGCAACCATTTAAAAGAACGACAATATCGATAATAAATTAATTTTAAAATTTCTAAAATGGAGATCACAAAATGAAACAATTGACAATCATATTAACTTTGCTCTTGCTAATTACAATCGGATGTAATCAACAAAAACAACCTTTTAATAATTCAATAAAAAAGGAATATACATCTATAAAAGGGAAGGTTAATAAATGGCATACAGATACTGTTTATATGGCAACTTTACCATTTCACTCTCCTTATTCAACGTATGACGATTTCAAGGTTATATCAGCAGATAAGGCTTTTGAATTTAAATTTGACAATATTGATAAACCATTTATACTTCTTCTAACTCCTGAAAGAAAGTTTCTAGACTATAGAAAATTTTTATTATTTGAGAGTTTAACGGATAAATATTATAAAGGATATTGTAAGGATTTTTACACAAAGCCTATGAGTACATATATTATAGAGCCTGGTTCCGAAACCATAGTTGAATTGACTAAAATAAGTCGTTATGGTGAAACACAAATGAAAATTTTAAATGAGAATGCTTATAACTTAGAATATTACCAAACCACATTTGATTTAGACCAAAGATTTGATGAAGTTGTAACCTTGGCAAAAACAAGAGATAAGGCAATTGAAGACTTAAACAATAAACGTAATGAATTATTAATAAAATTAGATAAGGAGAAGAAATATATTAGTCCTTTTCTGTATAAATATGTAAAAGCAGAAATCGAATTTGGAGCTAGAAAGGAATTTCTTAGATATCTAATGTTAGACCATAAAGAGGAAACATCACAACTATTTGGAAATGAAATTCCAACAGAAATAAATAATGTTATTAAATTTAATAAAGAAAACGTTGATTATGCTACTCTAATAAGTCAAGAGTATAATGAGTTTCTTGAATTGTACTTAAATTTTAAATTTAGTGAACTGAAGAATGAATTGATTACTTATAAAGAATTTGATAACGAAAAATTTGACTTTGCTTTAAAGGAACTTCCACAAGCGTCAAAATATTATTATTTAGCAAATAATCTTTTGTATTCTGTTTGTACTGAACAAACGAAAGAGTTATTTGCTAGCCTAATTGTTGAATATCCTCAAGGAGAATTAAATGATAGACTATCAAAGAAATATAACTAAAACGGTTGCCAACAAAAAACAAACGTAATGCAGGGTTTGTGCTTACTTGAAAGTTTATCTCTTTAAATCCTGCACTACGCTTATTAAAACCGTTAATTATTTTTTAAAAAAGGACATGATTAAATGAACCGAGCATGCGATGCACTGAACTTGTTGAAGTGTAAAACCTTATACACACAAGCGGATGATTATAAATGCGAGCAGCATCTGACCATTGGAAATAATTATAAACAGATGAAAATACTATTAGTTGTAATCAATACATTTCTAATATTCTCAAATATTCTTGGACAGTTAAATTCAAAAGAATATCCTCTCCCAAATGCAAAGCAGTTAGCATGGCAGCAAGCAGAAATGGGTGCAGTATTTCATTATGACCTACATGTTTTTGATGGAAAAAAGTATCAGCAAAATAAATCTAATGGAAATCGTACAAACCCAATTTATGATTACCAGATATTTGACCCCAAACAATTAGATACCGACCAGTGGATAAAAGCTGCAAAGGATGCTGGTTTTAAGTTCGCTATTCTTACTGCTACACACGAAACCGGTTTTGCTTTGTATCCTTCAGAAGTGAATCCATATAACGTAAAAGCTCTCAAGTGGAAAGATGGGAAAGGAGATATTGTTAAGGACTTTGTAGAGTCTTGCAGAAAATATGATATTAAACCGGGGATTTATCTTGGTATTCGCTGGAACTCATTTTTCGGTGTACACAATTTCAAAGTGAATGGTGAAGGTGAGTTTCAGAAAAATAGACAACAATACTATAACCATATGGTTGAGGGGATGGTTACAGAGATATGTACGCAATATGGTGAATTATTCGAGATCTGGTTTGACGGCGGAGCCAGTCACCCGGATAAAGGAGCTCCAGATGTTTTACCAATTGTAAAAAAATATCAGCCAAATTGTTTGTTCTATCATAATGAACAGTTAGCTGAAGTTAGGTGGGGCGGTTCAGAATCTGGAACTGTACCATATCCATGTTATGCCACTTTCCCAAACTTTTATTCCCATGCCGGAGATACACCAGCTGAACGATATAGAATTCTAAAACACGGCGATCCAAATGGGAAATACTGGATGCCTGCTATGTCCGATGCCCCGTTGCGAGGGTATAATGGAAGACACGAATGGTTCTGGGAACCTGGTGATGAAGAACATATATTCCCGCTCGAAAATCTTATGGATATGTATTACAAATCAGTTGGTCATAATTCCACACTTATAGTAGGATTAACACCTGATCCGGACGGGCTGTTACCCGAACCTGATGTAAAACGTTTGAAGGAATGGGGTGATGAAATTAACAGGATTTTCAGCAATCCTTTGAGTTCTACTTCCGGCAAAGGAAATATTTATGAACTTGAGCTTAAGCAGCCAACAGAAATTAATATGATTGTCATCCAAGAAGATATTCAATGTGGAGAACGGATTCGTCAGTTTGATATAGAAATTAATAAAAATGGTGAGTGGATCACTGTAAATTCTGGTACTTGTATTGGGCATAAACTAATTATTAGCCTTGATTCGTTACTAACAGATAGAGTTAGACTAAAAATTAATGAATCTATCGGTGAGCCAATAATTAAGAAATTTGAAATTTATAAAACATTTTAACGGTAAGAAAATGAAAAGAACATTATTTTTAAGTATTTTTTCCCTATTCCTTATCAGCACTAATACCATTTTATCTCAAACCGAATTCCCATCATTTATTTCTAACAACATGGTTTTGCAGCAGCAAACTGAAGCTCCAATTTGGGGTTGGGCTGAAAAAGGAATGAAAATAAAAATTCAATGTAATTGGGAGGATAGTGAATATTTTGCTATAGCAGATGATACGGGTAAATGGCAAACTAAAGTTAAAACTCCTGAAGCTGGAGGACCCTTTACTATTACTGTAAATGAAGATACAATAGAAAATGTTTTAATCGGTGAGGTTTGGATTTGCTCGGGACAGTCAAATATGAAATGGGAGTTAGAAAAATCAATAGGCGGTTTAGAAGAAATTGAAAAAGCAAACTATCCGGAAATACGATTATTTTATGCTGCAAGACAAATAGGAGATAAACCACAAGATGATTGCTACGGCAATTGGGTTGAATGTACACCAAAGTCAGCAAGTTCGTTTAGCGCGGTTGCTTATTACTTTGGCAAAAAACTCTATAAAGAACTTAATGTGCCAATAGGTTTAATCCATACAAGTTGGGGAGGATCTCCTGCACAAGCTTGGGTGAAAGAAGAAATTATGAAATCTGATCCTGACTATCAAATCTATTATGATAGACAGAAAAAGAATGAGCTGAAAGCGAAACCGGGAATTCTTCCTCTTAGTCAATACAGTCCTTCCCGTTTATATAATGCAATGATTCATCCGTTGATACCTTTTGCAATAAAAGGAGCAATATGGTATCAGGGTGAATCTAATAGGAGCGAGGCAATTCTGTACGAAAAACTCTTTCCAACTATGATTAAAAATTGGAGAGATGATTGGCAGCAAGGAAATTTCCCATTCTACTATGTTCAGATAGCACCATATAACTATAACGTTCCAGTTGAAGGAGCACTTCTTCGTGATGCACAAAGAAAAACGTTATCTGTTCCTAACACCGGAATGGCAGTTACGATGGATATCGGTAATCCAAATGATATTCACCCAAGAAATAAAGTAGATGTTGGGGAACGGCTTGCTCTATGGGCTTTAGCTAAAGATTATGGAAAGGAGAGAATTGTATTTTCCGGACCACTTTATAATTCGATAAAATCTGAAGGAAACAAAGCTAGAATTTATTTTGATTACATCGGCAGCGGACTGATGGCAAAAGGTGAAGAGTTAACCCACTTTGAAATTGCTGGTAGTGATAAAATATTCTATCCAGCAAAGGCTGCTATCGATGGGAAAACGGTTTTGGTTAAATCAGAAGAAGTAGATAATCCGGTTGCCGTACGCTATGCATTTCACAATACTGACGAACCAAATCTATTTAATAATGAAGGATTACCTGCTTCATCTTTTAGAACAGATGATTGGATAATAGTAACTGATAAAAGTGAAATATCAAGTAATTATCAAACAGAACAAAATCAATTCCTTGTAAAAATTAAAACTAATACAAATTCATCAGAAATTCGTTATACATTAGATGGAACAATGCCTAATCAAAATTCATATCTTTATGACAAAGCATTTTCAGTATCAGGACCAGTGACAATTACCTCAAGAGTATTTGTTAATAAAGTCCCTTCAGTTTATGTCGCACAATGTGAAATACTTCAACATAAAGCCACTGGTAAAAAAGCAACTTATATCAACAAATACTCAGACAAATATAGTGGTGGTGGAGAATTTGCTCTTGTGAATAGTATGAAAGGGAGTGATGATTTTACAGATGGTTTTTGGCAGGGATTTGAAGGAGATGATCTTGAGGTGATTGTTGATTTAGAAGAGGAATTAAAGATTAGTACTGTTTCAATTGGGTGTTTACAGTCAATCGGTGCATGGATATTTTTCCCAAAAACTCTTCAAATTGAAGTTTCTAAAGATGGTAGTAATTTTGAAAAAGTTGCTCAAGTAACAAATAATATTTCTAAGAGAGAAGAGGGTGATATTCTTGAAATATTTGAAGCAAAGGTTAATAATACTTCTGCAAGATATATTAAGATAGTAGCTGAGAATGTTGGTGTTTGTCCAGAATGGCATCCTGGTGCTGGTGGTAAGGCTTGGATATTTATTGATGAGATTATTATTGAGTAGTTATTTCTGAAATGGGGAACTACCAATCTTTTTATAATGTTGAAAAAATAATACATACAAAAAAATGAAATGAATAAATCTGTTGTAAAAAAACTCTTATTTTTTGCCCTAAGTATAGGAAACGTGTTTCTTGTACAATGTCAACCGGAAGATAAGCAATCAGAAGTCACCTTTGCAGACCACTGGGAATTCATTGGAACTGCTGTTGAAGAGGCGGGATATACCATTTGGGGCACATCGCCTGTTATTGGTGACGATGGGAAAGTGCATCTATTCGTGGCACGCTGGCCGGGTGATAGAGTGGACCCTCTGTGGCGTTCCCATAGTGAGATTGCACATTATGTGGGCTACAACCCCGAGGGCCCGTTCACTTTTTCTGATGTGGCTATCAAAGGAACTGGTAAAGATACCTGGGATAAATATGGAGCGCATAATCCGGCAATTCACAAGGTTGGCAACAAGTATGCACTGTTGTATATCGCAAATACCAATCCGAACCAACCCCCACATCCTGGTAATCAGAATATCGGAATGGCTATTGCCGATTCTCCTTATGGGCCCTGGGAAAAAGTAGGTAAAGATGGATTAATCCTAACTCCTCCTAAAAATCAAAAATATTGGAATTACAAATCTGGTATTGGTGTTAACAATCCTGCTTTTTTGCAGCATCCAAACGGTGGTTTTTTCCTCTATTTTAAGTCAAGTGATAATAAGGGGGCAAAAATGGGACTAGCCATTGCCGAAAACCTGGAAGGGCCATATGTGCAACTGCCACATCCGGTTACACAAAACAATCAGACTATTGAAGATGGATATGCCTTCCTGTACAACGGAAAATTTGCTTTGCTTACAACCGATAATCACGGAATTATAGAGTCTGGTGGCGGAATTATTTGGACATCAGAAGATGGTATAACATTCAATACAAACGAAAAAGGATTTTACCGCATCAATGACTATACAGATGTTGATATGACAAAAATCGCTGTGCATTATGGTTCTAAAAATAGGAAATATGCCAAGTTCGAACGACCCCAGTTATTGTTAAAGGATGGGCAACCCCAATACCTTTATGTACCTTCAGGAGCTAATATTTATGGCGGAGATTATACAGTGAGTTATGTTTTAAAATTCATAAAGGATTAAGATTATGTTAGTTAGATTATTAAGTGCTTTTTGTGTACTGCTATTCGGGGTAAGTAATTTAACTGCCCAGGGAAAAACTGAAATACCCATTCCAACAGAAGTTCAGTTGGCCTGGCAAGAGGCAGAATTGGGTGTTCTCTTTCAGCTAGACCTTCATACCTTCACTCCAGGAAAGTGGTGGCCTTCACGCGGCGATGCACCTATTGAAGATATAAATGTTTTCAATCCAAAACAGTTGGATACAGACCAATGGGTTAGCGCTGCCAAAAATATGGGTGCGAAATTTGCCATATTCACTGTCTCACATGTGTCCGGATTCAGAATGTGGCAATCCGATGTGAATCCATATAGTTTAAGATCTGTCAAATGGGGTAACGGCAAACGTGATCTTTTAGCCGAGTTTGTTGCATCTTGTAAGAAGTATGAAATAAAACCGGGCATTTTTATTGGCACGCGTCAAAACGCACATTTGAAT
>JBDLIN010000112.1:0-11923 GCA_039714835.1 Bacteroidota bacterium
TATTTTCTCCGGCACGAGAATATAGAGCTAATAAAAAATTAACAAGGGCTAACACCGTATATACCGCATAGGCAAGGGTTAGTGCTAACTTGAAATATTTGCCTTTGCTCGTAGTAACTTGAAAGATTGTGCTATTTTAGTCTTGCCTTTAACTTGTGTAAAGCAGGTCTCTTAACGAACAGGGATTAAGACCTGCACCACAAATTTTTAAACACAAATATAAACTGAAAAATTATGAAGAATTTAGCTTTAATCTTGATTAGTTTCATCTTGATAGCTGGATGCCAAAATTCACCTGAGATTGTTAAGGAATCCTGGATTGAGAAACCTGTTTCATCTTGGCCAGATTTCGCATTAACCAATGAAATAAGTTTTACCGACAAAACTTATTATGATATTGCAAACTCATTCTTAGTAAATACCGGATTTGATACAATTGGAGTTTCGTGTAAACATCTATTTATGGTTTTTGAAAATCAACTTGGATTAAACAGTATTGATTTGGGTAATGAATTTAATTATTGGAATATGTACCCCAAGAACCATAAAGAAAAAACTGTGACTATAAAACAATTAATAAATAAAAACCCAAACGAACAGATTGGTCAGTTTAATACGTTAAAAGTCCGTGATTGGATTATTTTTGAAATAGAAGGACAGAATAATCAGCTTTACCCATTGAAGATTAGATACACACCTGTAAAAAGCAATGAGATAGTATATGCAGTTGGATGGGGAATGAAACAGAAAGACAATAGTAAGCCAGCATTGATAAAATTGCAATGTGTCAATAATTTAGGGGATTATTTTTATATAAAACCATTAAAAACTGATACTCATCCAGCAGGCAGAAGTGGTTCTCCTGTTATAGACAAAAATGGTTATTTAGTAGGAATTGTTTCGGGACAAGAAGGGAATTTGGGAGTTATTGGTGGAATAAAATATTTGACGACATTGTTTGATAAATATGATATTGATTATAAGAACCCCAGCCACTAACAAAAAATATAGGGCATTTGGCAGATAGTAGTAAAAATGAATATTTTAGCAATAACTGAAATTAGTCGTAACTTGGAAATGAAGCGTTTCAAAATGCTAAACGCCCCATATTCAAGTCGTTATAAGGGCATGTTTTTGCAACAAACTGTATTTATATTCGTCTATAAATAAAATTAATATAGAAGTCATGCGAAAAAGTTTTGTGTTGTTTATTGGTTTATTAACAATTTCAAGTTGTTACTCACAGGAGTCATTTGAAATGAAAAAGACGCTGAATAAAATAGACAGTATTAGAATTCGCTTTGACATTCCTGCTGTTGCATTTAGTGTTGTTCGTGATGATAGCATACTTCTTCAGGGAGCAATAGGTGTTAGAGAAATAAATACTAACGATTCTATTACTATCTACGACAAATTTCATATTGGTTCAGTCTCAAAGGCACTAACATCATTTATTGCTGGAAAACTTGTAGATAATGGACTAATTTCATGGAATACAAAGTTCTTTGATTTATTTCCAGAATTAAAAGCTACATCAAAACCTGGGTATTATGAAATTGAACTAGAAGATTTATTATCACATAGAGCTTTTATAGAGCCTTTTAAGGGCGGCAATCAGTGGAATATATTGGAACAATTCTATAAAATAGACACAAGTAAAACTAGATCCAATTATAATTTTTCAAAGTTTCTCTTAACACTTGAGCCAACAAAATATGATTCCATTGAAATTTACAAATATTCTAATGCTGGATATTTACTAGCAGCTTTAATGCTTGAGAAAGTAAGTAATAAAACATATGAGCATTTGATAGAAGAAATTAATATGGATTTAAGTCTTGATTTTCAAATAGGTTGGCCAAGACAACTTAATAGTAATCAGCCAGTAGGATATATCTCTCCAATTGAACTGGGACTTAGCAAAGAATCAGGTCTAATTGAATTGCCTGATAGTATATTAAATGATGATATGTTTAAAGACTTTCAATATTATTGTCGTCCTGCTGGTGATTTGTGTGTATCAATTACTGATTATTTGAAGTTTATTCAATTAAACCTTGCTGGCCTTAACGGACAAAATAACTATTTGAAATCAGAAACTTATGATTTTATATTCAATGGGAAAAAAGATTACTCAATGGGTTGGGGAAATTGGATTTTGAACGGGAAGCATCACTATGGGCACTCTGGAAGTCTTGTTACATTTTATACTTATACAGAAATAATTAAGGAATCTAAAGTTGCAATTGTGATAATGATGAATGCAGGTAATGGTAAATCAAAAGGCGGACTATTTACTATTAAAGAATATCTGGAAAATAAATACGCCTTATAACAGGACAATATAAATCAGCTGGCAGGATAGTGCAAAATTGAACTAATGAACTTTAAGCCAAGATATCTGCAATCTGAAAGGGAGGTGTTTTTAAGCGCCAGCCACCACTTCATATTGCAATCGTTAGTGGCAAGCGAAAAAAATGATGAAGAACAATTTTCCTGAAATACAAACTGAACGACTTTTTCTATCAAGATTAAAAAATTCTGATTGGGAAATAATTTCCTTCTTACGTTCCGACAAAAAAGTTAATGAATTTGTCAAAAGATCAAGTGCAGAAACAAAAGAAAAAGCGATTGAGTTTATTCAAAAAATCAATACTCAATTTGAAAATAGGAATTCCTATTACTGGAAAATAACAGAAAAGAACAAAAACATAATGATAGGCAGTATTTGTTTGTGGAACTTTTCTAAAGACAAAAAAACCGCTGAAATTGGATATGATTTAAGTCCAACCTATCAAGGAAATGGAATAATGAATGAATCACTAAAGGCTATAATCGAATTTGGGTTTCGTGAATTTAATTTGGACTTAATTGAAGCTTACACCCATTACAAAAATAAGAATTCAAAGAAACTACTCGAAAGAAATGGATTTAAGCTTGTAAACGGAAAAAAAGATGAACACAACACTGACAATATTATATATGCATTGAAAAAGCCAGCAGCTAACACTGTATATAGCAAATAGGGCATTCGGTGGTTTACCAAAGTTCAGTGCTATTTACCAACACCGCCAAATCGTTGATTTGGCTTTTAAAAATGAATAAATTAAAAATAAAAACAACGTTTTGGCTCAGTGCAAACCCGAAAGTTTATCGCTTCGATAGCCTGCACTACGCTTATTCAAACCGTTGGCAATAATGTAAAAACAAACTAACCATGAAAAACAATATTTTAATAGTGAGTATCCTATCGATATTTATACTTAAGAATGTCAATGCTCAAGAAAGTGCAAATTGGAAAAGTGAAATTGGAATAAATTTATTCCAACTTCCAGCAACAACAATTGACCTTAATTACAGAATTACAAATAACCCTAGATATACGGTCAGTATAAACTCGGGATATACATTCAATTATTCAAACTCATATGATTTAGTAGGATTCTTTTTATCCCCTCATTCAAAATGTGCTAATGAAGGATATAAAATGACCAAGCAATCAGGTGGCTTTATTAATCTAGGGATTAATTATAATTTTAGAAAAAGTTTTCAAAAAAACAATTACTTTTTTATCGGGGCTTCGATAAATAATTCGTTCATTTCTGAATATGCAGAATATCAAGATTTGGAAATTCAAGGTAGTCAAGTAGAAAAACTAGACCACGATATTTATTTATTTGGTTTTTCAGGAATAGTTGGATATAACTTTAAAATTTTTAATAAATTAAGCTCTGATTTAGGTCTAAAAATATCAATCCCGAATAGTAAGTTTAAGGAATTATATGGTTATGAAAACTATATTCCTGGGATGGGATTTATGGACACTTGTAATTCTAATAATGTAATATTTCCTCTGATTTTTCTGAATTTAAAATATGAAATAAATTAGGGTAATAAATCAAAGAAAACACTATTGCCAACAAAAAATAAACGTAATGCAGGGTTTGTGCTTACCTCAAAGTTTATACATTTAACAAAGTTTAGTGCAAAACTGAAAGTTTATCGCTTTCTACTGCCCTTCTTGCCATATGCTAAACGTTAGCAACAAGCATAATAACCATAAACTTTGAAATTATGAAAAATATAAAGTTACAGATCATATTGATTATCTTTTTTACTACGTTATTCAGTTGTAATGATAATGAAGAAGATATTGAAATAGTAAATGAACCTTATGACAAAGTTATCAACGTAATATACGAACATAATAATATTGTTTGGGTTGGAACGTCATCTAGTGGTCTTTATAAGTTAGAAAATGATACTTGGATTAACTATACAAAATCAGATGGATTATTAAGTAATAAAATAACCTCTTTATTAATAGATAATAATGCTGATTTATGGGTTGGCACGTATGATGGGCTTTCCAAATTAGTAAACGATGGTTGGGAGAATTTTACAACTGAAGAAGGGCTTTATTTTAATCATGTTAGATCTTTAGAATGTGATTTAGATAATAATATTTTAATTGGTTCAGGTGCTAATAGAATAACGAAATATGATGGAACTAGTTTTACTTATTATCATGTAAATCCAGAATTTGGGGGAGGGGGAGGTCATATACATGCTATTACTTGTGACTTAGAAGGAAATTTATGGGCAGGAAGTTGTATGACTGGATTATCAGTATTCTATGGTTCAACTTGGTATCATGGTGTGACAGGAACACATACTTCTGTACAGGTTTCGCTTTGCGATACAAGTGGAGATGTTTGGATAGGAGAAGTAATGGGAGTTTATAGATATTCAGATGATACATGGGTGCAATATACAGAAGAAAATGGATTATCCGATACAACAATACTCAGCATGGATATTGATTACTTAGATAATATTTGGGTTGGAACAAAAAATGGAATTTCAAAATTTGACGGTATTTCATGGACGAATTATGCTGTGGATAATGGACCAATTAACGAATATGTTTCAAGTTTAGCATGTGACCAAGACGGTACAGTTTGGGTGGGTAGTAATGAAGGCTTATTAAAGTTTGAACCGAATTAAA
Organism: Bacteroidota bacterium; assembly: GCA_039714835.1. GTDB lineage: Bacteria > Bacteroidota > Ignavibacteria > Ignavibacteriales > Melioribacteraceae > SZUA-22. Next base: position 5,009 of record JBDLIN010000112.1, read on the forward strand.
TAAGCCAGTTGCTAACATTGTGTAAAATCAATGGCTAACGAATCATTTAAAATCAAATATTTAACTAAATCTGAACATTAAACTATATAGGAACATTTGTCGATAAAAGTCGCCACTGCTCTTACACGAGACCGTTAGTGGCAATTTGCCTATAACAATGCCATTAACTTTATATGTAAACGGAAAACTATTTATAATATTTATAGTTAAGTTTGTGTAAAATCACACATCAACTGTTAGTCAGAATTACTCAAAACAATTAACTAAAACTTGAACAATGAAAAAAGCATATAAATATTTGGGATACTGTTCATTCATTTTAATCCCACTAACTTTCTTGGCATTTTACAAAACATACTTTATTCAATTTCCAATTTTCATCGAAGAAAAAATTAATATATATACGCATCTCCATACAATAATAGCATCTATTTGGATTTTTTTACTAATAGCACAACCGTTACTAATTGTGTATAAAAAAATAAAATCACATAAGCTGATTGGAAAATTCACCTATATATTATTTCCACTCCTAATATTATCCTTGATTCCTCTAATTATGTACATGTTACATTCTGAACACCCAAAAACTGCATTCTTTCCAATATCTGATATTATTTTATTATCAATCTACTATCCAATTGCAATTTATAATCGAAAAAATTTATCCAAACATATGCGATATATGATTGGAATTACACTAGTTTTTCTTGGACCAATTATTGGTCGAATTGGATTTCATATAATAGGATTATCACACTTTGTAACTCAGCATGTATTTTATGGAATAATCTATTTAATATTAATTGGCTTTATACTTTATGACAAAAAAAATAATGATAGATATCAACCATATTTACTAATGCTTATTCTTTGGATATTACACCTAATTGCTTTTAATCTGATATTTTAAGCATAAAAGCCACTAACAATATATATACAAAATAGGCGTGATAGTAGTATATTCAGCGGTTATAGCCCGCTTCAAAGTTGTAATGATTTTGATAAGTATGAAGCCCGCAATCGTCCACTTTACATATACTGAACGTTAGGCACAAGGCAAAGACGAACCAAAAGTTAAAAACTGAAGAACAATAAGATATATTTGAGGACTAAGTAAAATGAATAATATTTTTAAACCAAAATTTTTTTCTCTATTGCGTTTAGGGATTAATAAAAAGACAATAACTAACGACATATTAGCAGGAATAGTTGTTGGTATAGTTGCTTTACCTTTAGCCATTGCTTTTGCAGTAGCATCAGGGGTATCGCCTGAAAGAGGATTGATAACAGTTGTAATAGCAGGATTTATTATTTCATTTTTAGGAGGTAGTCGGGTTCAAATTGGAGGACCAACAGGAGCTTTTATTATAATTGTGTATGGAATTGTAGAACAATACGGAATAGATGGACTTATTATTTCTACAGTTCTTGCAGGTATAATTCTAATATTATTCGGTGTTTTGAAACTAGGAGCACTCTTAAAATATTTCCCTCATCCTTTGGTAGTTGGATTTACAAGTGGAATTGCTTTGGTCATTTTCTCAACGCAAATAAAAGATGCACTTGGACTATCAATAGATAAAGTTCCATCAGAATTTATTGAAAAATGGATATTATATTTTGATAATATAAATACTATTAATGTTACTGCGCTACTTATAACTACATCTACAATTCTAATAACTGTATTCTTTAGAAAAATTACGACTAAAATACCTGGTTCATTTATAGCGATAGTTACAATGACATTACTTGTATTACTATTAGATTTACCAGTTTCAACTATTGAAACATATTTCGGAGAAATTCCTAATAATTTTAGTTTTAGTATTCCTTCAATACACTTTAACGAATTGCAACACTATTTAGCACCAGCACTTACAATTGCATTATTAGGGAGTGTTGAATCGTTATTATCGGCTGTTGTTTCAGATGGAATGATTGGTGGTAAGCACCGTTCAGATACAGAACTTATTTCCCAAGGTATTGCAAATATTATTACACCCTTTTTTGGAGGGATTCCTGCCACAGGTGCTATCGCACGAACTGCGACAAATGTTAAAAATGGAGGAAGAACCCCTATTGCCGGTATAGTTCACGCTATCACTTTACTGATAATTATGTTATTTCTTGGAAAGTTTGCTAAACTGATACCTATGTCAGTACTAGCAGGAATCTTGATTGTGGTAGCATATAATATGAGTGAATGGCGTTCATTTGGTTCTATTCTTAAAGGGAGTTATTTTGATATTCTTGTATTGTTAACAACATTTTTATTAACTGTGTTTGTTGATTTAACAGTAGCAATAGAGATAGGTGTCGTCTTATCTGCAATATTATTTATGAAAAGAATGTCTGATATCAGTGAGAAAAGAGTAAATAATATTATTGACACCGATTTAATAGAAGATTATTCAAAGTTACCTGAAGGAATAAATATATATGAAATAAGTGGTCCTTTATTTTTTGCATCTGCAAAAACTTATTCTGAAACAATTGAAGTAATTGGATTAAAAAGTAAGGTTTTAATTCTTAGAATGCGTCACGTTTCATTTATTGATAATACAGGATTACATAATCTAATAGAAACAATAAAGATATTAAAAAAAGAAAATATCACGATTATTCTTTCAGGTGTCAATTACGAAATTAAAACGGATTTCAAAAAATCAGAAATAAATAATTTGATTCCAAATGACTTAATATGTGATAATTTTGATAAATCTGTAAGTATTGCAATAGAATTATTAAAAAGCCCAGATGCCTAACAATGTATATAGTTTATGTTGGATATGATATTAAATATGAACACTTTAGCAATAGATAGAATCATAGTAGGTTGAAAGATTTGTATTTCAAAAACCGCCACAAACCATATACTCACCGTTAGGCATTCCCCACATAGGAACTTACGAAACATAGTTCAATTTAAGTTATATGTTTCTACAGTTCTTATTAAATCCTTTTGCTAACGTAAAATGGATTGCGAGAATTAGATGAAAAATGATAAATTTGAAGAAAGCATAAGCAACTGAAAATCAGGGGCTAATTTTTACGTTAGTCAGAATTAAAGTGTAAATTTTGTATATTTATATATCATTTTACATAAACAGTTTAGATATGAAAAAGGGGATATTAACAGTAGCAACAATTGCATTTGGATTATTATTTTTCTTAACAAATAATGCTGATGCTCAAACAAAGGGAGAAGCATCAACAGAGGTTTCCGATGCCAGAATTTCAGAATTTATACATTGGTATCCTGCAATAGAACAGGCAAAAATGCGTGATGAATGGCTCAAGAAAAATAAACCGGGAGAATGGCAATTTACAGGTATGACAACTGCCGATGACAGAATAGTTGTAACACCACAGGCCGATGTTAATTATGGTTATTCATGGTTTAATATTTCAAACGAGCCGGTGGTAATTAATATGCCTAAATATGATAAATACTACTCAATATCGGTTTTCGACATGAACCATTTTATGGAAGTGTATGTAAAGCCCGAAAAGCCAATAGTTATACGTTTGCCACATCAAAAAAGTCCTGTTAAAGATGCCTACGAAATAGTTTTGCAAACATATCAGGGACTTGCTTTTACCCGACAGGTTATTGTTGATAATGAAGAAGAGGTAATGAAACTTGCCGATAAAATTACACTTGAAGGTGGTGGTGGTGATTACCCGTTTATTATTCCGGAATTTACGGAGGCGGAAAAAACTGCAGGTATGGAAATTATATCTGAACATGTAAAACACCTGAGTCCCAAACAAATGTTTGGTTCAGTGTATGAAGGCATAGGTGATTTAGACAGAGCCGGTGGGGTGTTGATAGGTCAATTAGGAACACAATACAGATATGCTAATTATGATTTAATTTTTACTGATGCAGAAGGTCAGCAATTAAACGAAAACGATAGTTACGAAATTACAATTCCTAAAGAAGGACTTATAAAAAACAAAGATGGATACTGGTCGTTAACGGTTTATAATGCAGACGACAAATACCTTGTTCCTAATAAACAAAACAAATATCATATTAGTTCTTATACTGCAGAAGCTAATGACGACGGAACATATACTGTACACATAAATCCTAAAGGCGAAGGAGTAAATGCGGTTCCTACTGCAGGAAAAAAATGGTACTATGTGCTTAGAATTTACGAACCGGTAAATGATGTTAAGTTCCCTAAAATTGTTAAAAAATAGAAATTATGAGAAAATTAATTTCAATGCTTATTGTTCTGTTTTTTGTGTCAAGTTGTAATAATACTGAGCCTGCAAAAGACGATAATAAGAAAGTGGAACCAAAGAGTAACTCAACCGAAGATGTTAAGGTTGTTTCTACTTATGCGGGGGATATAGAGTTTCAGGATCAAACAATAACTAAGAAATCGGCTAAAGAATTGCAACGACAAATGGACTTGCAAAGAGCTTCGGAGTTAGTTCTTTGGTCGATGCCAATAACCAATTTTTATCAGGTATACGATGCTTTACAATCAAATCTTAATATTGAAGATGGCGACCTTTCGATAGGTTTATTTGAAGGATTTGAAGCAGTTTACATGTTTCTTACAGCAAATGTAACAACTCCATATACTGTTTCGATGGTTGATTTATCAGTAACAGGACCTGTGGTTGTTAATATTCCTGCAGGTGGTTTATTCGGAGTGGCAGACGATTCATGGCAACAACCTGTAAAAGAAATAAATTCGGGTAAAAAAGAAACAATACTTTTTGTTGGACCGGATCAGGAATATCCTAAAGATTTTAAAGGTGAAATAGTTCAGTTAGAAACAACTATGCTATTCTATTTCTATAGAGTTTTGGGTACCGGTGCCGAAGCCGAAAAATTGAAGCGGGGAGTAACTGTATATAAATTATCTGATGCAAAAAATCCTCCGAAAACCAATTACATAAAATTCTCTCCAAAATCAGGCGATAAAGTTGCTATAAACACCCAACCTACGGATATGAAGTATTGGGAATTGGTAAATAGATTTGTTCAGAAAGAGCCAATGGCAGATAGAGATAGATTTTTCTATGCATGGTTGAGAGATTTTGGTATTGAAAAAGGAAAGCCGTTTGAGCCAACAGCTTATCAAAAAGAAATATTGTTGGAAGGTTTAAAAACCGGAATGGCAATGGCTCAGGTTAATGCGTTTAACAAAAGATTTCCCGACGCTCTTTATCAGGGTGAAGACTCTGGTTGGGAAATGGTACTAGCAGGTATGGATCCGAAGATTGACATGGATAATTATTCAATGTACAGCGAACGTGCTTCTTATACTTATGAGGCAGTAACAACATCGGCCGGAATGATTTCGGAAGTAGAAGGAAAAGGATCAGCATATTTGGGAACGTATTACGACTCTGATGGTAATGCTTTAATGGGAAATAAGAATTATAAACTTAGAATTGAGCCAAATCCACCGGCTGCTAATTTTTGGTCAATAACAATGTATGATATTGCCAAAAGACTTCCGTATAAGAACAATTCATTAAAAGCTGATATTTCATCGCGAGAGAAAGGATTGATTAAAAATGAAGATGGTTCGGTTGATTTATATTTTGGACCAAAAGCTCCGGAAGGCAAAGAAGCAAACTGGATAGAATCGAATCCGGGCGAATCGTTTTTCATATACCTTAGATTGTATGGACCACTAAGTCCATATTTCGAACAAAAATGGAAAATGAATAAAATTGAAATAGTTAATTAAAAAACGTTTACCAACAAAGTATATAAAAAATAGGCGGGTTTGCAGTTAAATCAAAGATTGCAGCCCGTTTAAAAGTTCTGTAAAAAATTGGAAATTTAATTGTTTACATCTGCCTACTTTTCATATACCCAGGCGTTGGCAGGCATGAAGGCCGTACTAAACCAAAATGCTTAACTTGAAAATGGGATACTCATATAAGACAAAAATAATAGTAATACTAATATCGGGATTTGTTTGGTTCGTGTTTGGAACTATGATGATAATACATGGTTTAAAGACTACGGATGATTTAAATACAATTTCGGGTCAATTGACTGACTATAAAATATCTGAAGTGAATCGATACACAGACCTGAAGAAGTATAAAATACCAGTGCTTGAATTTATAGTTGATAATTCAAATGACAGATTAGGATTGTATTTAAATTCAAGAAATGATTATGAACCAATAATTGAAAAAATTAAGAATAAAGACAAGATTATTACAATTACTTATCTTGACTCATGGGGTGAGACAGAAGAAGGTATTAATCTGCATCTCTACAACATTGATTATGGGAAAGATAACTTGATAAATATTGACAATATAACAAAGACTGACAGGAATGTTGGGATGATATTATATTTAGTTGGATTATTATTTTTTTCAGCCATTTTCTTAGTAAAAAGACCGGAGAATAGAAAAAAAGCAGCAGCCAACACGGCAATATAAGTCAGTTGGCAAGACAGTGGTAAACTGAGCATATGAACTTTAAGCAAATATATCTGCAAATTGATAGGGTAGTGCTATAAAGTGGACACACCGGTCAAATTGACCACCCGATACCAGTTTAAATTGACCATACCTACCGATTTAAAGTGACCACCCTATACCGGTTCAAATTGACCACCTTCACCGGGTGAAAGTGACCAGGGCTACCGGTTTAAATTGACCACCCCAAAAACGACAATATTTTCATGCTTTCTACCCGTAATGCCTCCCATCACTCCATTTTAAGTATTTTCAGCACTGTACAGATTCAAATAGAAATACTGAAATGACCTAAGCAGCACTATTAAATCCACCATAGAGCGAATCGACAATTAGAATAGTGCAGTTAAATGCACTTTTGAGCTATAAAACCCGATCGAATAGGTAAAGTCACTTGTGAAGTGTATTTAATTGCACTTTTATTGTTATTTGTTTAAA
>JBDLIN010000113.1:0-11897 GCA_039714835.1 Bacteroidota bacterium
ACCGATGCCAATTAACTATAAAGAAATTGAATTAGACCATGGCTATCGGATTGATTTATTGGTTGAAAATAAAGTAGTTCTTGAAATAAAATCAGTTGATGCATTAGCTGATGTGCACATAGCTCAGTTATTGACGTATTTAAAATTTGGTAAATTTAGATTGGGTTTACTATTAAATTTTAATGTTAATTTAATGAAGACTGGTATAAAAAGAATTATACATTAAATTTTCTTTGTGGCACTTTGTGTCTCCTTTGTGAGCTTCGTGTCCATATTTTAATTTTTGAAATAATTATGAGAAAAACATGACAATAATAGATGGAAAGCAAGTTGCTGCTGATATTCGTGCAGAATTAAAAGTAAAAGTTGATAAACTTAAGAGTAATAGTGAGAAGTTACCTGGCCTTGTTGCAATTTTGGTCGGGGAGGATCCTGCCTCAAAAGTATATGTTGGAATGAAAGAGAAAGCATGCACTGAAGTTGGACTGCACTCAAATGTTGACAGACTTTCTGCTGAAACAACAGAGGAAGAATTGCTTCAGTTGATAGAAAAATATAATCAAGATGAAAATTATCATGGGATTTTAGTTCAGCTTCCTTTGCCTAAGCACATTAACGAAGATGCGATTATAGAAGCTATTTCGCCACAAAAAGATGTTGATGGATTTCATCCAATTAACGTTGGTAATATGATGATAGGAAAAGATACCCTTTATCCGTGCACACCACATGGTGTCGTTGAATTATTAAAGCGATATAACATTGAAACAAAAGGGAAACATGTTGTTGTTGTGGGCAGAAGTAACATAGTTGGAAAGCCTGTTGCCAATATGCTCTTACAAAAGAAAGAAGGTGCTAATGCTGTTGTCACAGTTGTTCACTCTGCTGCAAATGATTTAGCTTCAATTACAAAGCAAGCAGATATTCTTATCGCTGCTATTGGTGTCCCGAAATTCATAAAAGATGATATGGTTAAGAAAGATGTTGTCATTATCGATGTTGGTGTAAATAGAGTTGATGACGCTTCTAGAAAAAGCGGTTATAAATTAGTCGGAGATGTAGATTTTGAAAATGTTTCGAAAAAAGCATCATACATTACACCTGTACCTGGTGGGGTTGGACCGATGACAATTGCAATGCTGTTAAAAAATACCTATTTAGCGTATGAAAAAATTAATAATATAACTTAGAGAAGATAGAATGAGTTCTTCACAAATTGACAAGGTTGTATCAGAGGTTTTTGTTGAGAAAGCATTACATGACTTCTATTGTGTAGGTGACACTTGTGCTGGTTGGGAACGAAATGTCGTTGATCAACCTACGGCAGTGAAATCAATTATTGAGAATGGTGCTGATAGGATAGCCGCAGGATTAGGAATCGGTGAAGAGTTAACTGATAAATCCTTAGCTAGACGCATTGATCATACTTTACTTAAAGCTGATGCTACCAGTGATGAAATAAAAATACTTTGTGAAGAAGCTCGTGAATTTGAATTTGCCTCCGTTTGTGTTAATCCATGTTATGTTGAACTTTGTAATACGATGCTTAGAGATACTATTGTTAAAGTGTGTACCGTTATTGGATTTCCGTTAGGCTCAACTACAACAGTTGTAAAAAAAGCTGAAGCAGAAGAGGCAATCGCTAATGGAGCGGAAGAAATCGATATGGTCATTAGTGTTGGAAAGCTAAAAAGTGGTGACTACGATTACGTTTTTAATGATATAAATCAAGTCGTGTTAACAGCAAAGAGAAATAGAGCAGTTTGTAAAGTTATTTTGGAAACTGCGCTATTAACAGATGAAGAGAAAGTAAAAGCTTGTGTTATAAGTAAAGAAGCGAAAGCAGATTTTGTAAAAACATCCACCGGTTTCAGTACTGGTGGGGCAACTGCTGACGATGTAGCATTGATGAAGTATGTTGTTGGAAGTTCTGTTGGAGTTAAGGCATCTGGTGGAATTAGAACTAAAGAAGATGCTGATGAAATGATCAGGAGTGGTGCAGATAGAATAGGGGCCAGTGCAAGTATCAAAATTGTTACAGGCAGCAAAGAGGTTAGTGGAGGATATTAGTGGTAATTGATATGGTTGTTACTAATACCGGGGATGGTTTTACAGCTGAAGTTCCTTCACTGAAGGGCTGTGAAAGTTGGGCGCATTCTGATGATGAAGCAATAACAAAAGTTATTGAGCTTGTTCGTTATTATACCAATCTAAAAAATGAATCTGAGATTATAATTGACCGTGCTAGGAAAAGTAAGAATAAAATCGTTTATAAAATAATTTTTGATAAAGACTAAATTGCAACAATTCAAAACTGACCAGCGATTAAATAAAATAAAAAATGTTATTTCTCAAAGACAACCATCACTTACAGTAGTCTTGGAAAACATACATGATCCGCATAATGTAAGTGCAATATACAGAACATGTGATTCTGTTGGTGTTCAGAAAGTTTCTCTGCTATATAATATTGAAAAATTCCCTAGGATTAGTAAAGTATCTTCATCATCTGCTAATAAGTGGATTAATACCGAAAGATCTACTGATACAAAAGAGTGTTATGAGGATCTACGTCGTAAAGGATTCAGAATTTATGCTAGCTTATTATCGGATGATGCTGTTGATGTCTATTCAATAGATATGACTGAAAAAGCAGCTTTTGTATTTGGTAATGAAAGCAGGGGAGTGTCAGAAGAAGCGGCCAAGAATGCTGATGAAGTATTCTATATCCCAATGCGCGGTATGATACAGAGTCTGAATGTTTCAGTTGCAGCCGCAGTTACATTATACGAAGCTCAAAGACAGAGGACAATTAAAGGTATGTATGAAAAATCAGAACTATCTACAATTGAACTAGATGAGTTAATTGATGAATGGTGCGAACGATGATACAAAAAATTGAAAAGATTAAAAGAGTTAAAGGATCCATGAACTTACCAGGGGATAAATCAATTTCACATCGAGCGGTTATGTTTGCAGCTTTAGCTAAAGGCAAATCGATAGTAAAAAATTATTTGAATTCTGCAGATGTAAATTCCACAATTAACTGTTTTCGTGAACTTGGATGTAGTATTGAAAAGGAGGGATCTGATTTAATAATTGAAGGGAAAGGATTCAAAGGATTTAATAAACCTCTAAAAGAATTAGATGCTGGAAATTCTGGTACTACAACTCGTTTGATAAGCGGTATACTTGCTGCTCAGGATTTTGAATCTATAATTATTGGTGATGATTCTTTATCGACGCGACCGATGAAAAGAATAGTAGATCCACTTACAGAGATGGGGGCATTGTTAGAAACTAGTGAACAGGGAACACTCCCGCTGAAAATATATCCCTCTGATAAATTACACTCAATTAATTATGACATGCGTATTGCAAGTGCTCAGATTAAAAGTGCTGTTTTGTTAGCCGGGCTTCACCTCGAAGAAGAATCTGTTGTGATCGAACATTCAAGAACTCGCAACCACACGGAAACTTTACTAAATCTTCGGGTCGAGGAAGAAGATGATCATAGAAAAATATTTGTATCAAAAAAAAATTATCCTGAAGCTAATGAGTATCAAGTACCGTCAGATATTTCAACTGCATCTTTCTTTATTATATTAGCTTTGTTAACCAATCATTCTGAACTTCATTTAAGAAATGTACTTTTGAACGAAACAAGGATTGGCATTCTTAATGTCCTGAAGAAAATGAATGCTAATTTTGAGATTGAAAATGATGTCGAGATAAATGGTGAAAAATCTGGGGACCTTCTTATAAAATCTAGTTCTCTGCAAAATATTGAAATTGAAAAAGATATTATTCCTAACATTATTGATGAAATCCCAATTCTATCTGTAGCAGGAATTTTTTCAGAAGGAAAATTTGTTATTAGAAATGCTAAAGAACTTCGTGTTAAGGAATCTGATAGAATAAAAGCAATGTGCGAAAATTTTAAGAAGCTTGGATTAAATTGTAACGAATTTGAAGATGGTTTTGAAGTATTTGGAGGAATCCAAAATAGTGATGTTATAATCGAATCATACGGTGATCATCGTATCGCGATGGCTTTTTCAGTTTTAGGGGTGTTAACAGATAAGAAAATTAGTATCAACAATTTCGAGTGTGTTGCAGTTTCAAATCCAGAATTTCTTAATCAAATAAAAACTATAGCTCAATAACTTGGTGGTCAGCTTTATTTGTCACAAGTTCATTGATGAGCCATTTCACAAAACTTAATCCATATTTATTTGCGAAACTAATAAAGCTTATTTCACGTTCTTGAAGGTTGTTGTTTGGATAAACAAAACTCCTGATCTTCTTCACATTATTTACTACATCGCCATGTTGTCTAGCTTGATAATCTTCTGATTTTGTTTGCAGTATTTCAAGTGATTGTATTATTCTGTTTAACGATTTTTCCGAGATATCAGAAAGAGAGGAGTCAATTGCCGTCAAACTGCTTTTCAGTTTTAATAACACTTCTTGGATATTGTTTTTTGAATCATTAAAAAGTTCTTCTAAATTATATTCTGATAGATGTTTTATGATTTTGTTTATCAGTTCTTTCTCATCAAATAAATATTCGTTAAAAGTAAGGTCATATTTGTTCATCGATGATGCAATGTGTTTTTCCAAAATTGTTGCTGATATTCTTGGAAAAACAATTGGTGAGACAATATTAAAAAAGGAATAATTAGGCATTACTTGCGCAAAATAGCTTACTTCCGCTGGTCCTCCAATATATACGGCAGTTGGAAAGAGATAGTCTTGACAAATAGGACGTAATAGAACATTAGGACTGAAGGTTGATGGATCATAATAAAGTGATTTTTTTAGTTCTTCTTTTGAAATCCTATTCCGTTTACCTCGAAATCTAAATACGTCATCGACTGGTTCAATAAGGTGTCTACCGCTATCATCTGAATAAAAGAGATTCATTGGATTTACCTTAACTTGAGCATGATAATTTTCTTCAAGTTCAGCACTTCTAAGAATATTCTCTTTTGAATGAATTTCATAATTATCTATTTCTTTCTCAAAAATAGGTAGTAACAAATCTTTGACTCTATTATCGATAGGGTTAAAAATGATCAGACCATATTCATCAAACAAATTGAAAATTAATCTTTTAAAAGCTGCTTTAATAGTGACACCATCTTCATAACAGCCAGAAATTAGACGAACGATTTCTTCTTTGAATTCATTATCACGGAGAGAACCCTCTAATTCATCTAATGTTTGATTGATATTTAAGTTGAATTTTAAATTACCAATAGAACCCCGATTAGTTTCATCTTCTAATCCATCATCGTATGTAATTGTTTTTAGCTTATTATACTTATCAATAATATTTACGGACTGAATTTCCTTAAAGTCGTGATCATCAACTTCCATCCAAAAAACGGGGACAAAATTATACTCACTAAATCTTTCTTTTAGAAGATTGCTAAGTTTAATAGTAGTAATGATTTTAAAAAGCGTATATAGTGGACCACCAAACAAAGTAACTTGTTGACCAGTTACCACTGTAAAAGTGTTTTCATTATTTAAAGCTTTTATGTTATCTTCCGTAACTTTTGATTGCACATATCCTAAATATTGGTCCTCAAGAATGTTTGTTAGATCATTCCTATGCGGTCTAACAAAATTCTTTAGCTGTTCAAAAGTCTTAACGTAACTATTGTTATCCAAAAAATTCTTATGGTAGAATTTTTGAACGTTCTCAAACTCATAGATATAATCCAAAAACAGATTTGGAAAACCTGGCATGTCTGAATAGTTAACTAACATCGTCCTCTTTTACTTTTTTGTAAAAATAATAATTTTAATATTTAAAGTGTTAACTATTTTGTTTAATATAAACCAACCACTATCCAAATTATTAAGAGAAAATTTGGAATCAGTTTTATCAAATATTGGTTTATCCCTCTATTTTGCATCTTTCGTAAAAATCTATCCCACCATAGAAAATCTGGTCCGATATGGTGAATACCTTTTCCCAACCTTAATGCAACAACAAGATCATGCATTACGGACCTTATGCCAACGGAGAGCAAAAGCATTTGAAATGAAAAAAGCAGATTATATGTGATCAAATAAATAAGTATTGCAAAAACAATTTTTGTTAAAGCTTTTTCTAGAGCGTCGAATAAATGCCAATCAAGTTCAAGTTTAACAAAGTTCTTTTTAATCTTTGTAATTTTATCTTCATCCATATTATCTGTGAAAAGTTTAGTTTCTTTTGCAAAGGCAGCGTCATGACTTCCTTCAAAAAAATAATAGAGTATCCAAAATAGGATTGTTCCAATGAATAATATGACTTCCAATTAGTTCTCCAAAATATTTTTATAGTTTAAATTTAAGTATTCACAAATTCTTTCAGCTATCAGTTGATTTGCAGTTGGTGAATAGTGTCGTGCTAAAAATAACTCTTGATTAGAATTATTTTCTTCCCAACTGCTTAAGTATTCATATGTTTCAATTGTATCAAATTCGTCTTTAATGTTATTTAGCATAGGTTCATATATAAGTTCTTGATCATAAAATAATTGATTGAACAGAATATTAGAGAGAGCGAAATTTTCCTTTACAGGCAGATGAATAATTAGAAAAGTTCCATTTTCTTCTTCTACACTTAGCTTGAATTCATTTAATATTTTTAAAGCTAAGTTAGAACTTCCTGTTTCTTGTTCGTAGTAATTATGTTCATTGAGTATTATAGAATATACTGAACTGATTAAAGAGATTAAGCGACTGTTATAGAAAAAATTATTATCGTAATTTCTCTGATCATAAAATGTTTCATAATTACTGAAATTCCAAGATGAAATATCACTTAAAACTTTTATCAAATCGTTAATTGAATTTGAGGGATTATTGATTAATGAAATCTGATCATGTTCAACAGAAAATCGAGGTTTTGAAAATGGTATTTCAGTAATTGTAGAATAAAGTGGTCGAATGATGTTTAAATTTCTTTTTATATTTTCAAACTGCATACCAAATAAAACAATATCTGGTTTGAACTTCTGCTTTACTTTTTCCCACCTTAAATATGCTTGATCAATTCCATATCCGCTGACAGCAAAATTGAGTACCTCTGCTTTCAAATTCTGATTTTTAAGAAGTTCCTCAAGGAGATTTCCTATAGTTCTTTCAAATTTAACCTCATCGCCATGCATATAGGAATCGCCAAACAATAATATCCTAATTGAATTTTGCTGAAGTACTGTATCCGTTAGTGAGCCAGACCGAACTCCATTTTTGCGATAGATATACATGCTATCAGCAAAGATAAAGTTATTATGAGGACTCCATCCAAGTTCACGGTCAAAAATTAATCGGCTTTTATTTTCATTTTCCGAATAATTCCGAATTTTTCCTTCAGTTTCTTTTAACGGAAGTTTGTATGGTTTTAACTGAACACCACTGAATATTATATTTCCATCTAGATCAGATTTGGTCAATATCCTTATAACGAGTTCTCCAAGAAGAAAACAAATCAGAATTGATATAATCAGTAGTAATATTTTGCCCCGGAGATTAGTCATAATTTACAAATATAATTAACTCTTTAATTTTTATTATTTTATAAGGTCAATTCAAGGGATATTAGGTGATTAACTGAAAAATCAAAATTGCTGTGGATAATATAGTTAGAAAAAGGATAGAAAATGTTGTAAAGCTGTTGTTTGCAATTGGGTTGATAATTTTTTTAGTGAATTATGTTGATCCCGATAAAATTGTTTCAACTTTCAAAAAAGCCGATTTTTGGTATCTCTCATTAGCAATAATTCTTCTTCCTGTAAATCTACTTTTTCAATTTGCCAAGTGGAAGCTTCTTTGTCAAAAATATTTTAGTATTTATAATAATAAGTCAATTTGGCTTTCGATATTTTACGGAATAAGCGGTGGAATATTTACACCAATGAAATCTGGGGAATATTTTATACGTTCATTGCCACTTAGAGGTGTTAAAATTGTTGATGTGGTTATAGCCACTGCTGTTGATAAAGTAATTCCAATTTTCTTTGTCCTGATAATAGGTGGCCCATTTTTCATTATCTTTTTTAAAGATATATTCAATCTCTCTAATTTTACTATTCTAATAATAATTGCTCTGTATTTAATATCGCTGATACTATCGATATTTTTACTTTTTGGCAATTCTATCATTTCAATTAGGCTTAGAGGAGCAGTTAGAAAAGTTTCTTTATTTAACAAGATATTTGATAAAGTTGCATTTATTAAAAGATTAGATAAAGTAACCTTAATTAAAGTAATATTTATTTCATTACTTTTTCATCTGACGTTCACAATTCAAATGACTCTACTGCTCTCTGCATATAGTGGTGAGTTTAATTTCATAACTTTTTTCTTTATCGCAAACATTATCATTTTTATTCAGATTGTAATTCCACCAATAGCATTAGGAGAACTTGGTATTAGAGAAGGTGCAGCAGTGTATCTTATTCACAGTTTAGGTTACTCCTCAGCCATTGGTTTTAATGCTGCATTCAGTCTTTTTACAATCAATTTACTGATCCCATCAATTGTTGGTTTACTTTTATTATCAAAGAGGAATTGAGTGACCATTTTTATATTTATAGTGTTTATGGGATTGCTCCTTTATTACATCAGTTTTTTGATGAAAATTATTCGAGGATTAAATAAGCTAAAATCGAATTCTGTTTTGAAGGAAAATAATTTTAATGTATCTGTGATAATTCCATTTAGAAATGAATCTGAAACAATAATAGAAAATCTAAGATGCTTAGAAAATCAAAATTATCCGATTGATAAATTTGAAGTGATTTATATTGATGACGGATCGACTGATGACTCATTAGAAAAGCTAAAAAGATCAATATCAAAAAATAATATTTCTGTTTATTCAGTCGAAGCCACTGATTATGATCGAGCTCATAAGAAAAGAGCAATTGAGTTGGGAATTGAAAAAGCAGCAGGGGATATAATTCTGTTTACGGATGCTGATTCTACAAATGAATCCGGTTGGATAAAGACAATGATGAATGTATTTGAGAGCGATACTGGTTTTGTGGCTGGTCCGGTATCATTTTATTCAAAAAATAGTTTTTTCGGGAAATTACAGCGATTGGAATTTGCCGGATTGATTCTTTCAGGTGCCGGACTTATTGGAAACAATACACCAATAATCTGTTCATCAGCTAATTTAGCTTTCAGAAAAACAGTATTTAATGATGTTGGCGGTTATGAAAACTTGTTGGGACTTTCATCCGGTGATGATGAATTACTAATGCAGAAGATAGCTTATGATACCGATTATAAAGTAAAATTTTGTTTTAACAAAGATGCTCTGGTTAAAACTCAAGCAAATAGAAGTATAGGCGAGTTCAATCAGCAAAGGAAAAGATGGGCGAGTAAAAGCCTTTTTTATAAAAACAAAAAAATTGTTGTAAAGTTATTTATGATCTTCCTTTTTTATTTAAGCTTAATAGCTCAGTTGCTAATTGGATTATTCTGGGATACAACATTTCTTTACACTCTTCTAATTAGTTTTGTTGCAAAAGTTGTAGTAGAGTATACAATAATTAAGAAAGGTCTTGGATTTCTATATGAAAAAATTTCAGTTGTATTATTTCTAATAGCAGAATTATTACACGTGCCATATATAATTTATTCTGCTATTGGAGGAGCATTTGGAAACTTTACTTGGAAGGGAAGGGAGTTAAAAAGATAAATGAAGAGTATGTATTCGCCTCCTAAAGTATTAAAAATGATGTTTCCCAAATCTATCTGGAATTCAAAATCAGATAAAATTCTACTAACATTTGATGATGGCCCTAATCCTGAGACGACAGACATGATTTTGGAGGAATTGGAGAAACAAAATATTAAAGCTTTGTTTTTCTGTGTTGGTGAGAATGCTGTTGATAATCCAAAACTCATTGAATCTATTGCAAATGAAGGGCACACTATTGGAAATCATACACATTCGCATCAAAATATAATGTTAAAATCTAAATCAGTTATTGATAGGCAGATTAAGGTATGTTCTAATGCTCTCTTCGATATTACTGGTGAAAGAACAAAGTACTTTCGTCCGCCACATGGAAAATTTGATCACCGAACAAATTATTTTATGAAGAGTCATCAACTAACAAATGTCATGTGGTCTTTGCTAACATATGATTATAAAAATGATTTAAATATCGTTAAATTTGCTGTTCAAAATTATTTAACAAAGAATTCAATTATTGTTTTGCATGATAGCATCAAATCAAAAAATATTATCCGTAGTTCAATTGAAACTATTGCTGAGATTGCTTCAACAAAAAGCTATGAATTTGGAGAACCTTCAGAATGTTTGAAATAATTTTCTTGATTGCAGTTTCAATATATTTTATTCAAACGGTTTTGTTTGCCATTGGAGCTTCTTTAGCTTTTCCAAAGCTAAGCGATAACGAACTTCCAAATATTAGTGTAATTGTTGCTGCTCGTAATGAAGAAGAAAATATTCAAGAATGCCTAGTTTCATTGGATAATTTGATATACCCGAAAGAGAAGATTCAGATCATCATTGTGGATGATAAATCAACAGATAATACTTCTCAAATAGTTGAAGAATTCATAGAGGGTAAAGAAAAATTTATAAAAGTTGTAACCAGTAAAGATATTGGTCATTTGAAAGGGAAAACATTAGCTATAGCAAATGGAATAGAGCAAGCCACTGGTGAGATCATCATGACAACTGATGCGGATTGTGAAGTATCACCGAATTGGGCAAGAACAATTGCTTCGTACTATACCTCTGATGATATTGCAATTGTTAATGGAATGACCAATCAACATGAGTACAACGGTTTCGCAGCAATGCAATCCATGGATTTTATTTATCTGCTCTCTGTTGCAAGCGGATCGATCAACTTGGGCAAACCTTTAAGCTGTATTGGAAATAACATGTCTTATCGAAAATCAGTTTACGATGAGATCGGAGGTTACTCTGCTCTTAAGTTTTCTGTTACTGAGGATTTCAACCTTTTGATGGCAACACATAAATTAAAGAAATACAAAATTCTTTATCCGGTTGATCCGAATGCATTGGTTACTTCTAAACCATGTTCAACATTAAAATCACTGTTTCATCAGAAAAAACGTTGGAGTGTTGGCGGATTAGAAAGTGATTTTGCAGGATATGCGGTAATGACAGTTGGTTTTTTAACTCATTTAGGTGTGATTTTAACTCCATTCTTCTTTTCTTCAACAGTATTGATGTTGTCAGCTTTTAAAATATTTACAGATTATTTTTTCCTTTCACCTGTATATAAAAAGTTGAATCTTAAATTGAAATTAAAGGATTTTGTATTATTCGAGATTTATTTCATTCTATACGTTTTTACTATTCCATTCGTCCTAGTATTTAACAGAAAGGTTGTTTGGAAGGGGCGGAATTACTGATTATTGATTTAGGCTGAGAATTGATTAAGAAAAAACATTCACCATTTCTTCACTTATTATTATTTGGAATATCGTTAGTTACGACGATAATCGCAGGAATGGAGTGGATTAGTCCTACACCAGGTCCGTATTCATTATTAGAACTAACAAAGGCAGTTCCATACTCGCTTTCAATTCTTTTTATAATTGGTGTGCATGAATTTGGTCATTATTTTGCAGCTCGATTTCACCATGTTGACACAACTCTTCCATATTTTATCCCTTTTCCTCCAATAGCAGGATTTTTGAATTTTGGTACCATGGGGGCTGTTATCAGAACACGATCTGTGGTGATGAACAATAGAGCGATGTTCGATATTGGTGTTGCTGGGCCGATAGCCGGCTTTGTTGCCTCTATTATTGTGTTGATATATGGTTTTACTCATTTACCTGGAGTTGAGTATCTTCTTGCAATTCATCCCGATTATTTT
>JBDLIN010000114.1:0-11873 GCA_039714835.1 Bacteroidota bacterium
CTTGTCCTGAAATCCTTAGCTGTAATTACTCTATCACCAACTTTAGCAATAATTACTTCATCTGGGGATTCATGTTTATCAGCTGAACATGAAAAAACAAATAGCCCGATTATTATAATAATCGGGCTATTTTTAAAAGAGTTATATAATTTCAAAATGCATTACACCTTACAATTATTTATACTATTAATCCGGCAACTATTCTTATTGCATAATAATGGCTGTCATTCCGGCAATTTTTAAGCCGGAATCTCATTATGTTTACTAGATTCCCACTTAAAGCATGTGGGAATGACACATATTTTGAATTTAGAATGCAAGCTGTTTAATTGCCAGTTTAATAACCCAAAAGCCCAACTTCTTTAAGAAGTTGGGCTTTTCACTATTTAATGATAGCAAACTTCCCTCTTTGTGTTTCTAATCCTTCAGCTTCCATAACAAAGAAGTACATTCCAAATGCAACTTCAGGTCCGTCCTCTGCTGTCAGATCCCACGGTTCTCGTCCTTCATCAAATTTACCCTCATGCTCAAGTTTTTTAACTAACGCACCCGCAGCAGTAAAGATATATATTGTACACTTAGGCGGGAGGTTTACAAAATCAACTCTGCGCTGTGAGTTCCCGGCAAGCTCGTAGATAGATTCTAATGTGTTTGCTCCTACATACGGATCAGGCACGACATACACTTTTTTCCTACCTTCGGTCTGAACATCTGAAGCAAGCCATTCTCCACCATCAGCTTTAAAACGGAAGGTATCTACCCGAATGGGATTTCTTTCTGTTCTGATCTTAAATACATCACCAGGAGCAGGAGGAATTGTAGCGCTGAGTGAATCAAATACATTTTTCTTAAATCTCAACTCCCAGGAAGACCAATAAGGATCTCTCACATTATACTTTTCATGAGTTGGATTTTGAGGAAATCTAATTAGAACTCTTGTACTATCCCAAACCTGCCCAAACATTTCCTCTGGATAAAGCTTAGCATTTTTATTTTTATCATACACTACTGTTACTGTCATCTTTTTCTGATTATTAGGATCAGTAACATCCCACACTGCAAAATTTAAGTCATATTCAAATACAGTTTGCGGTAAAGGGGGCATAGGTGCTGGAGCATATGATCTATCAACTATATGGTCTTCAACTCTTAGCTCAAAGTCTCTAGGTAATGGTTTACCAGCTCCAATTAGAGCAATATCTTCAACTCTAAGATTTGATTCCGTATCTGTAGACCATTTTTTCCAATCGTTTGTAGCTCTTCCGTTACCATTATATTTAATTATAGATATTCCCTTATTGTGATCGGGATTAGTATCTATGGGAAAGCTAAGATCAAAATTTAGTCCTTCATAAATGCCTCTCTCTACTTCTATAGGAGCACTTCTTAAATAATCATATGTGTTTTCGTAAGATTGATCAAATAATGTATCACCAGTAGTTTTATTTATACATGTTATTCCCCTTGTGCTACCCCACTGATAATCAGGTGTTAGCGAGTCAAGCCATTGGTCATCCTTGAAAGTAAGCTCATAAATTTCACCCAAATGATCAGTAGCATGATGTTTGTTATAAACATCAATATTAAATTTACCTCCTCTGGCAAATCCGCTAACATGGTCGATTTTAGATGAATCAATAAATGGTTCTGTATATCCTGCGGCTGATTCTTGTGGAACACAAACAGCAGTATTCCTATCTCTAAATACAACTTCGCCTAACTCGTTAACAGTTATATTAAAAGGAGATTCACTCGGCATGGCTGCTAATGGATAATCTACAGATACTAATCCTCTTTCATAAAAATCCCAATCATTACCTGCATCAATTGAAGAAACTGCATAATAATATGTTCTGCCATTTTCAACAAGAGTATCAACATAAGAGTGTTTTAGTCCGCTGTTTTTACCCATATCATAATGAACACCTAAGTTCGGGAATGGAATTGGGTGTGCTCCTTTCAAATCATCATTATAATCAAATATTTCAAGCGGTTCAAAAAGCAGCACATTACCAAAGGCATCGGTAACCGTTTTTACATCCAGAAAATCGGGATCAGTACTCTTATAAAGTCTATACCCATTAAAATCTTCTCCAAAAAATGGATCCTTAGAATATTCTGCATCAGAATCCCAATACAACTGCACTTTTTTGCTGGAAACATTTGCTATAAGTGTAGGCTGCAGAGGAGGTGTTAGAAAACGATAATTGTTATTATAAATGCTCTGCATTGTTGCTTTATTACGAATTAGATCATCCTCATCTTCACCCATCAACAATGTTATCGTAAAACGCTTCCATGTAGGTTTCTCAGCCTGCTGAAGATTATCTATTGTTTCTAACCTAACATCCTTTGCTCCAAATAGGAAAACAATATTTTCATCGGTCTCTTCAATATTTTGTCCTGGTTTACTTATATATTTATCCCAGAAACCTTTTTGATCTCTAAGAACTTTATTAGTTTCATATACAAAAACGTTTTCCAATCCAGCTTGATCAGCTTCATCTATGTCAGTTACATCAAAATTAGGTTCACCAATTTGATAGCTGCCATCCGTTTCTGTACCATCAGGATCCGGACCCGGCCATCCATTCTCATCCGGACCAATACCATCTGTACCACGGTCATCATTAATCGGTTCATAGTCAAGCTTATCATTTTTATTTACATCCTCACCCGAGTCTAAACCGCCATTTAGATTTATATCTTCCGTATCCCATTTACCATTACCTCTTGTACCGGCTATATCTTCAATTCCAATATCTTCAAAGGGGCGCCAATCTCCATCATTATCTATTCCGTCAGACATTGACTCATCAACAATGCCATCTTTATCATCATCTACACCGTTATATTCAATACCCGGACTTTCAAGGAATCCAAAACCAAATGTACCAACCTTTTGAAATGTATTTAACTGATCTGGAAATTTATGCCATACATATAAAATATCAAATTCTAATCTACCTTCTCCCTCAACAAAATCAGCAATTATAAAATCTGCAGCATTAAAATTTCCATGAACTATATTTGGATCAGCCCACATACCAGTAACTACACGATTCAGATCGTGATCACTATAATTACGTACTCTATAAACTGAAACGAGCAGATCTTCCGCTAAAGGATGGAACCAGCCATAAGTTCGAGATTCAACTTCAACTCCTGCACCAGCAATAGCAAGTTTATTCGGGTCAGGATCACCCCATTCTGTAGTATCTGGTGTACCGTCAGGATTTTTCATTGGCCAATAATTTTCAACCTTGTAATCATTCCAAAAATCATTTTCATGGTCATCCATCATATAAAGGGTTTCTTGATCTGCAATTGGCCCAGCTTTGTATTCACCATTCCACTGCCCGGCGCGTGCACCCGCATTAGAAGTTTTTGGCGGTCTCCCAGCGATTGGACGGTCATCACCAATATAGGAACCCCCAGGCCAATATTCTGGCCAGGTACGTTTATCTGTACTTATTGCCATACTTTTTAATATACTTAGCGGGGGATCAAGGTTATAGTCCAATTGTCCGTTAAAATTTACATCTTCACTTGGGTCCAATTCCCCGTCTCTATTCACATCCTCATTAATACCCCATATGTAACCATAAAATCCATCATTATAATATCCAGGAAATGGCTGCCAGATTTGCTGGTGAGTTCTATCTGAAGAAAGCTGTGCAACAGTTGAAGTACTCACGTGTGGTAGATAGGCATTACTTATAATTGATATTTTTGAATATTCTTCCTTCTCCCAATCTTCCGGTATAACTTTACTCTTATACGCAGTCATATCTGTAACATATGATCCTACAAAGAAATGGGCAGAACCCAGATAACCCAGCCCTTCGGTTCCAGGCCATCTAACCCCATTAATATTACCTATATTCCATATTGTTGAATAAATTAGGTTCCTATCAAAAACTGCGCGTGCCCAATAACGTGCCCAGTGCATGGGATGAGAATCAAATTGTGCACCTGCTACCTGAGCGCTAACGGTATTATTAAAGCTAAATGAAATTGATATTGTAAGAATCAAAATAGAAAGAAAACTATTTGTATTTTTATAAAAGTTCTTTACAGATAACACTTAATTACTCCTGTTTTAATCTCAATTTTTACTAACTCAAATCTTCTTTTATTATTTACAAAACTTTAAATCAAAAATTTAATATGCACTTAATCCAACAGAAAATCTGTGAACTGGATTTAATATTCCCCAATCAGACCATGAATAATCAACAATAATTGCCATTGCATCTAATATTTTATAGTTTATTCCGGCTCCGAATGTTAATCCATTTGCAGAATAATCTGCAAATAATGATTGGTATCCACCTCGTAGATAGAAAGCACTGAATATTTGAGCCTCCATACCAACATCTACAGTTTCCACATTATTGCTAGGATGATTTAAATTACTTGCAATAGTTAAAGAATTACTCTCATTAAGTTCTAACTTATAAGCAATACCGAATCTGAAAAGCATAGGCAATGGATACGTTTCTGTAGCTATATTAATTGGTACATTATCATTATTTTGAAAAATTGGTCTCCTTCCATCAACATCCATTACATTTGTAAGATCTCTTCCAGCAAGTCCGAATTCAGGTCCCAGGTTACTGATAGTACCGCCAAGTTTTAGTCCTTTCCATGGTGTTTGGAACAGAATTGAAAGGTCCGCAGCTATAGTTGATCCGGTTACATGCCAAATACTCTGCCGGAAATATTTTAAACCAAGACTTACATCAACCCTATCAGTAAGACCCATTGCCCAATATAGACCGACAACAAAATCAGATGCTGAATATGTTTCTCCGGTGCCCTCCGGTCTAAAGACAGTTCGAACCGGATTATCTCCGTAATCCAACATTGCTATATGCAGACCGATTGCAGAACCCATAGAGCTTAAAGGTACTACTAAATCAAGAGAACTAAAATCAGTATCAACAAACCAATTTGTTTTAGTAACCTGAATAGAAAAAGAGTTCAATTGAACTATGCCCGCAGGATTCCAATAGAGTGCAGAAGGATCATCAGCAATAGCAACAAATGCACCACCTAAGGCTTCAGCCCGTGCACCAACTCCAATACCTAACATTGTAGCTGCTGCCTGCCCTCTCTTATTTGCATCTGTATCAAATTCTAAATTACCGGCATCAACTTGTGCAAATAAACTTTGTCCGGATAAGAAAAATCCAAATAAAATTAGAAAAAATTGTTTCAAAGTATTGTTCATTTTTCGCATAATTAATCTAAAATTTAATAGTTAAAATTGTAATGATAAACCAAATTGAATAAAACGCGGTCTTGAATACCAGGTCGGATTATAATCTGCTTCATCATGCGTGAATTCACCAAGCTGATCAATTCTTGTATATTTTTTATTCGCTATCTCAGGTAAGTATGCATTAGGTCCTGCCTGTCCTGTTACTGGATGCACACGCACTTCCTCAAGATGATTAAATAGGTTAAATATATTCAAACTAGCTAAAAATTCTAAACCTATTAGCTCAAATCCCTGTGCAAGACGCATATCAACATTCCAGTTAAATGGTTTCCTGTCTATGTTATCCCAATATCCTGCGGGAAGATCGAGACCAAAACCTAAGGGATCTGGGGTATAAGGTAACGCAGAACCCATACGTCCTATAAAACTTACAAGTGTTCGCATCCATGGTCTGAAACCAACTGTTGCATTTAATGAGTGAGTCTGATCCCAATCAAGGAGATCCATTTTTCTAGCAGCTAAAGTATAAGCTCCTTGGCTTGTTCCTGAAAGTATTTGTATTTGAACTGCGGCGTTCGGATCTGAGGATGTACCTTTAGCTTTCATATATGTATAATCAACATTGGCGGATAAAATGCCATCCAATGATCTATAATTTAAAGCAAAAGTAACACCAGAAGAATTACCATATTCCTTGTTGATGTATCTGCTGAATGTTGTTGCATTACTTAAAGTCAATAATTCAATTCCTAATAGATCGCTAATATCTTTATAGAAAACAGATAATTCCATAGATAAACCGGATACTAGCTCCTGCTGTACACCGATCTCGTATTGAATTGTTTTTTCAGCTTTTAGATTTGGATTCCCAATTCTTGTGCCAGCAATACTGAACTGATTATAGTGACTTAATACAGGATTTTCATACATCTTTTCGTAACTAGGAATTTGGAAAAAATGTCCGTAAGATAATCTAAGTGCCCCTGCATCAGAGATAGGGAATGATAGACCAAATCTTGGACTGAGTTGATATTTACTTTTAACTTGTTCATAGTATCTATCATCACCAACCAATTCAGGAAATACATTGGAATAAGTTGGTGCGTATCTATCATTAGTCCAGTAATAATCAAATCTTACACCTGCATTTAATACAATTTCCCCCATACTTAAAGTTGTTTGAAGATATGCGGCACCATCAATAGGTTTTCGGGTGTACTCAACATAGTAGAGATCATCAGCAGCACTATCTGGAGAGGCTTCCCGCAATTTAATAGTTCCAAATTCATATTCCTTTGTTGCATCTCTAAAGAACTCCCAAGGCAATTCTAAACCACGAATTTCACTTTGTGTATATGGAAACTGAAGAATTTCATGTCCAAGTATTTCTTTCATTGGTGCTTGCTTATAATCAAATGTATAAGATTTAAATTCTGCCCCAGCTTTAATTTCCACAACATTATTTATCTGCCATGTCAAATCACCATTAACAAGATGAATTTTCTGATTAAAATAATCACGGTCCCAGCTATATATTCCACCCATATCAAATCCGGTTATTATACCAGGATCCCATGCGTTTACAGCATTTGTCTGATAACGGGGATCATCAGCACTTTCATACATATATTTTTTATCTTCATTAGTTTGATATGAGTAACGGAGATTGTAATAAAAGTTATCTGCAGGTGTATGTGTAAATACAAACATATGAGTAATGTTATCGCTATACCAAGTCGGCATTGCATCCGGTAAAAATTTCCATGAGTTGCTAAAACCTGAACTTTCGTTAGAACTAAAATATATACTATAAGAGGCTGTAATTCCGGCAATAGGCTGATATACTAACTTAGCATTTAAATTATATGCTTTTTCCCAATCCATTGGTACAATTTCCCCATCACCAGTATGCATTGAATCAGGTAACGGAATTACTAAAGCATCTGCAGGATCATATGTTGCTCTGTACCACTCACGATAAACAGTAATTTCCCATCCATCTTCAGGCATAAATCTTCTTTCACCATAAAGATATCCTTTTGAATCTAACCATCTACCATTAAAAAGAAGACCGAGTTTACCCAAACTCTCCGGAATAAAATTAAAAGGGAGAGAAAGAGATAGTCTCATATCCAGATCATTGGAAGGATTGTACGAATCCACTCCGCCAACATACATTGGTGAATTTGGGGAATAATAATCACCAACTCTAGCTTCAGCATTTCCTGTTAAACTTCTTTCCGGGACTTTAGTTACAACATTGATAACGCCAGATTGTGCAGAACCATACTCAGCATTAAATGTACCGGTAATAACCTGCAGCTCTGAGACCATGTTGTTTTCAACATCTACATTCGATCCTCCACTCTGATCAAAAGTATTAGTTACCGTGATACCATCGATCATATATGCAATCTCTCGAGATCTACCACCTCGAATATGCAGTTCACCACCAGGTCCTTTTACAACACCTGCTTGAAGCTGAACTACATCTTTAAGATCTGTAACAGGTAATGCATTGATCTCTTCGGCGTTAACATATGCTGCTGTGTTGGTTCTATCCATTTCAACTGCTTCTCTTTCAGCAACTACAAGAACAACCTCTCCTTCAAAAGCTTCCTCATCAAGTTCAGCATTAACTAGAATTATTCGATCAATATAAACTCGAACATCTTGTATTTCAACAGTTTTATATCCTATCATTGAAAGGCGGACAGTATAAGTACCTGGCTGAATATTTAAGATAACGTACTCACCGTTAATATCTGTTGCTGCACCTAAACCGGGAAGTTCAGCAATAACAACATTTACTCCTATTAGAGGATCATTTGTAAGACCATCGGTTACTTTACCTTTAATTTTTCCTGTAGAACCTGCATAAATTGGAAAGGATGAAATGATAATCACAATTGCTAGGGTTGAAAAAATTATAACCTTATTTAATTTCTTTAACAATTCCATTAATTGACCTATTTTTTAATATCAACAATCCTTATTAATAATTTTCTGGATTATTCGCTTTTACTTCTTTCTAAATTTTGCTCTTTTTTTGCATCCGTAGCTAAATCAAGAGCATCTGTAAAATTTTCTTCTTTAAATGAAAAGTTATATTTTGTTTTCAAATAATTTTCATATTCAGTACGAAGTTCTGTTTTAATTTCGTTTCTTTTCCCTGGATCTTTTTCTGCTTTCAATTCCCTCAACATTTCATCCACTTTATCGCCAACTTTTCGCTGAAATAAAATTGCTCTTAATAAAGAAGTCTTCATACTCTCTATCTGCTCAGGTAATTCATCAATATCTTGAAGGTTTATTTCCTTAGCATAAACAGAAATTAAATGTATTTCTGATAAATTTTCTAATCGCTTTGTAAACTCAAATTTATTTATAGGAGCCTTTTTGCTATTGGCAAATAGATCTCCAAGTGGTATATATCCACCATCGTATTCAGCGATTTTCATTAATTTATCTTTATTGGTAAGCTTACCAAAATTTAGATCTGTATATTTAGAAACATCAGAATTAAATCCAGCTTTTTTTAGCGCTTTATCAATTGCTTTATCATTCAATTTATAATGATGTTTTTTTGATAATTCTAAAAATTGTTTGTCAAGCGCTTCCTGGATATATGCTCTTCTACTATGGTACAAAGATTTCCAAATTCTTTGTTTAATATCTTTATATGGTGGAACTTTAACTTCCCGATGGTCACCCTTATACAAAATGTAATAACCACCAAAACCACGGAATGGAATTGAATAGGAGTGTTCACTCAATGTATCCATAACTGTACGCACTACATGATCACCCATTGATTCCAAAATGATCCACCCAAGGTCACCGCCTTTTTTATTAGTTGTTTTATCCTGAGAATATTTTTCGGCAACTTTACCAAATTCAACACCTTCTTTTAACTCTTTATATGCTTCCCATATTTTGTTTTTTTGTTTCTCTATGAATTTTGGAGTAGACGTTTTTACTATGGGACGCATAATATACTTCATGTTATACTGCGGAGTATATTCGTTATAAAATTTTTGTAGTAAGCTATCTGTAATTATTGAATTGGTAAATTTTGAATTGACATATTTTTGATAGAGAAGTCTGCGTTCATTATTATTTACAATACTGATATAGGCTGAATCTTTATCAATTCCTTCAACAAGAGCCTCTTGAACTGCCATCTTTTCGATTGCTTTCAGCTCAACAATTTCTTTTAAGTTTTCTACTGTGGGAAATTTATCTGGTTTATATTTAGCACTAAGTAAAAAATGTTCCAAATATTCATTATACAACACTCTACCGTCATCAAATAGTGCTAACTCATGATTTTTGCTGGAATCAGTACATGAAATAAATAATAGTAATGATATTATTCCAAATACAAGTAATAAATTTTTTTTTCTCTGCTCCATATTTCCCGATTATTGTTTTATCAAAAAAGGGGATAAAATAAATTTCATCCCCTTTATGAAACTAAGTTAACGATAATTGATTATTTGATCAACATCATTTTTTTGACTTGTGCAAAGCTGCCAGCTTCAATTTTGTAGAAATAAACGCCACTAGTTAAATGTGAAGCATTGAATTCAACATCATAAACACCAGAAGATTGTTGTTGATTAACAAGTGTGGCAACTTCTCTACCAATAATATCATATACTTTTAGAGATACGAATTCATTTGTTGGTAAAGAGTACTGAATTTTTGTACTAGGGTTGAATGGATTTGGATAGTTGTTTGCAAGATTGAATTTTTCAACCATTACAGGATTTTCTTTAGCAACACCCACAGCAACAACACTAATCTCTCCGCGTGTAGTCATGTCAACACCCCAATCATCGATTGGTGTTTCTGTCATTCCGCAAATACCGATTACATCACCAGTTTGCAAGACATCTCTACCATCTTTGTCTTTGTAATATTTCTTGATTGTTCGAAGGGATACACCGGTTTCTATAAAGTCATTACCCCATGCATGACCAATCCAGTCAGGATTTCCATCAATAATATCACGATCACTTGAGTTGTTTAATTGCATTCCATCAAAACGCATAATGCTTACACTATCTGCTTCAATGATATCGTAGTTATAGATTTCATAATCGCTGCCATTATCAGTTTGACCATCATACTCTTCATAATCGGCTCCCCATTGACCAGCACCTCTAATTGGATTTTTGCCTTCATTTGCAACTTTCCAATCATCATTTGTTCTAAAGAAATTTTCTTGCATAACTTCTGCACCAATCGGCTCTAATGCAACTCCCTGGCTTATTAAATAACCAACAGGTGTATAATGTGCTTCATACCAATCAGTACTCCAACCTGTTGCTGGATCATTATCAATATCCATAAGAACATGATAGTATCCTCTTGATTCATAATAGATAGTTCCTTCATGGTCATTCTCATATGCGTTATTTGGCCATGCTGGGCCACCCCAGAATTTCATATTAAAAAATAGGTTATCGCCTTCAATGAATGCTTTTATTTCTTTAATATCAACAACATCAGTTACAACAGCACCAACTTCCGGTGGGAACATGCCATCGACATTATCTGGAGCCTCAATTAACAGAGGTAGATCTGCCCAGTCAGATTCATCACCGTCAAATGTAATAGTTTGTGAACGAGCAATTGCATCAGCAGCAACAGTTACTTCGCCTCTGGTAGTCATGTCAACACCCCAATCATCGATTGGTGTTTCTGTCATACCACATAACCCTATTACATCACCAGGTTGTAGAACGCTTCTACCATCTTTATTCGCATAATATACTTGGAAAGGTGTTAACTCAACCCCAAACTCTAGGAAACTATGTCCCCATGCCTGTCCAACCCAATATGAACGGAGCGTATCATCCAACAATGCTTGATCATCTGAACTATCAATATTCAACGAACCTTGCCATGCCATCACACGTGCAGAATCGGCATTTGGAACATTCATGTCGAAGACTTCATAATCACTGCCATTGTCTGTTTGGCCGTCATATTCTTCATAATCTGCTGCCCATTGTCCATAACCCCTAATTGGATCAGCGCCTTCATTAGCTACTTTCCAATCATCATTTGTTCTATAAAAACATTCTGTCATAACTTCAGCACCTATTGGCTCTAATGCAACACCTTGGCTTATTAAATAGCCAACTGGTGTATAATGTGCTTCGTACCAGTCTGTACTCCAACCAGTTGTAGCATCATTATCTATGTCGAGCAATAGATGATAGTAACCTCTTGATTCATAATAAATGGTTCCTTCATGGTCATTTTCGTATGCATTGTTTGGCCATGCTGGGCCGCCCCAGAATTCTAGATAACCGAATAACACATTTCCGATTACCGTTGCTTTAATATTTTTGATGTCAACAACATCTGTTACAACTGCTCCAACTTCTGGCGGGAACATACCATCTACATTATCAGGAGCTTCAACAAGAAGTGGATAACCCTCCCAATCTGTGCTGTCTCCGTCCATAAAGATTTGGCCGAATGACGTTGTTGCTAAACCAAAAAATAAGGTTACAGCAATGAATAAGTGTAGTGTTTTTTTCATTAGATACCTCCAATGGTTAATGAAATAATTAGTGAAATAATGAGTTAAATCTAATAGAGAAATTTTCATTCCTCAGATTTATTAAAA
>JBDLIN010000115.1:0-11769 GCA_039714835.1 Bacteroidota bacterium
GGATCATCTGGTCAATTGGTTAAATTGGAATATAGCACCGATGCAGGTCAGAGTTATCAAACACTAAAAGACAGTCTTCAGTATGATAAAGGAATGTATGTCTGGGATGTGCCTAAAGATATTTTAACAAGAAAAGCTAAAATAATATTATCGGATCAAAGTACTGACGAAGTATTAGTTGAGGGTGAATATTTTATTATAAAACCATATATTATTACAAAGGTAGGCTATAACGGAGATTTGATTGCTTATGATGTTAATAAGGACCACTGGGGATTTGAAAATATTCCAGAAGATGATTTATGGCCGCAAGCATACTATAATCAGATTGATTACCAAACCGGAGAAGATCCGTTTACGGGAAATATTTATGACCAAGCAGTTGGAGGAGGAGTATTCGCCTCAGCAGATTCATCAGATTTCCCGGATTGGGTATCCTTTGTCAATGCACATGGGAAAAATGTATGTTATAACTCAGATGATAAATATATACCGAGGGCTCTACACCAGTGGGTATCAAAAAAAGGGGTATGGAAAGGAAGTTGTTTTGGGATAGCAATATCAAATGCTCTTGCTTTTGAGAAGCCATACCCGTTCATAAGTCAATATCCCTCATTTCCCCCTTTTGCAGATCCAATAACTCTGATGGCTAATGATGAAGTAATACCGGTAATAACAGAGTTGTTTACTCATCAATATGGGAAATACGAACAAGAATATTTGAATAATATAAGTATACATAAGAGCCCAACTGAAACAGTTGAAGATATCAAAAATATGTTAGAAGAGGAGAATGTTGAAATAAAAACATTATCATTTTATAGTAATGGACTCGGTGGTGGTCACACAATAAATATATATAAACTTGAACAAGACACAACTGATACCAACTTATATTATGTTTATGTATGGGATAACAGTTATGCAGATAATCTGGATGCAAAAATTGTTGTTGATGTTTCACATAACGGTGGGATTGGTTTTTGGGATCCCTTATATGGTTTTAATGGATGGGAAGGAGAAAAATGGTTTTTTATTGATGATCCAGCAAATAATTATTTGAATAGAGCTGTGCTACCTAAAATGCATTATAATTACTCTCATTTTAATCTTGATGAAAATAAATTAGAGATTTGTATCTCACCAAACGCAGCCACAATAATAGAAGATAAATTAGGGAATAGAACCGGATTCTCAGATGATGGTTATGTATTGAATGAAATTCCAAATTCTGTTCCTTTAATAATGAGAAACGGAAGCACCGGGCCACCGTATGGTTACCTCTTAGATATTGAGGACTATTCTATTCAGTTAAATAATTTCTCATCTTCAGAGTCAAGATCATATTTCTTTACCGGCAACAAAACATTCTTATATCAACGTAATGATGCAGTAGATACACAAACTGACATGCTATACTTTGATGATGGAATTTCTGTATCTAATCCGGACAGTGATACCAAGATTGTGAAGCTGGTCAATATTGTTAGCGAATCAGATGAGAAGCTGTTTTTAATAAAATCGTTAAGTCTTGCTGAGAATGATTCCATAAAGATATTTAATCCCGATGATAATACCTTAGAGATAAAATCATTTGGTTCAGAAAAGAATTATCAGATTGAACTTGAGTTTGTATCAGATGTAGTTTCATCACGATTTTCCAATGATAACGTTTCTATAACTGAAAACACTTCCCATAAGCTAAGACCAAATTGGGGAGACTTTGCAGCATTAGGATTAGAGATATTAGTTGATGAAGGTAATGATGGGACAATAGACGATACATTAAATATAGAGAATCAAGTTGTGGGTGTAGAAGAGCATGGATCAAACATACTACCAACAGAATTTAACTTAGAGCAGAATTATCCTAATCCGTTTAATGCTTCGACAGTTATCAAATATTCAATACCAGAAGCAACGTTAGTAAACATAAAGGTATTCAATATACTTGGTGAAGAAGTAGCAGAACTTGTTAATGAAGCTAAACAAGCTGGTAATTACAGTGTCTCATTTACCGCTGATAATTTACCTAGTGGAATTTATTTCTGTAGAATGACTGCCGATCAATATAAAAATGTTAAAAAGCTAGTATTGATAAAATGAAAAAGGAGGTGAATCATAATGTCGCTAGTACCAGCTTTTAGTATTGGGGTATGGAATGCCTGGATTATAATGCTTTATTTGTTCTTAATTTCCCCTCTGATGATGATGAATAAAGGAACTTCGAGGGATGAAATTAGGGAACAACCAAGTGGTGTTCCAAAGAGTAAATTTATGGATAAACATAACAAGATTGAAAAGAGGGCTTTTTTATTCTATCATATCATTTTCTTTCTCGGATTTATTTACTCCATATTCTTGCCTCTAAAATTGGGAACAACTTGGTTCTTCATAGGTCTTCCAATTTCTCTGATAGGATTAATCATTTACACGAGAATTATTGTGGATTGGGTTTCTACCCCACCCAATGTTCCAATCTCTAAAGGGATATATCGATATTCCAGACATCCAATTTACCTTACTCCATTCTTAATTTACATTGGAGTAGGAATAGCTTCAGCATCATGGGTGTTTTTATTAGGTTCAATTGCGTTAATAATATTACCACCGTTTTTCGTATTACCTGAAGAACGCTTTTTAATTCAAAAATATGGAGATTCCTATCGTGATTATATGAATAGAACACCGAGATGGGTAGGAAAGCCAAAATCAATAAAATAGTAATATTTTATGCCTTTTCGTAGGCACTTTCGTCTAACAAACAGCTAAAGTGCATACCTGACTAATCACTAATTTGAGTCTTTAAAGTATTTAAAAATAAAGAAGGTGAGAGAAACACCTATGCCCTCTCACCTCTAATCTATCATGTATAGGGGTTCAAGCTATACACTCACAATATAGAAAAATTTTAATTCAAAGTCTGTGACATATATCACTTTAAAAAAGGAAGGCTGATAGGAAGAGGGCGATCCTTAACAGCCTTGTAGGATATTGTATAAAACAATATTCATACACAGCTTATTGAAAATATGATTGGGTATCAAGGGGGAAGTATATTTTAAAATATTGATAATGTAGCAGATTTATCTTAAGTTAAAAGCAATTAGAGAAGTATAAAAACCGTCTCTTAAATTTTGGGCCCATTTGTCCAAAACCTTTTGAAGACATACGTACTGTAAAGCCGGTAGTTAATGATTATAAGATAAGTTTGCATCTTGAATTCAAAATAGTTACTAAATAAAAATAAATTTGAGTATACAATCTGTTATATCATTAGTCAATAATGGAGAAATAATGCAAATAAAAACTCCACCCCAAATAAGAATACACATAAAATTAATTTGTAAGATACATGTATTTCTATTTTTGTTTTTTATCGATATTGTCATCGGACAACAGTCGCTTCAATCAAGAGAGAATAGGGATACCAATGGAATTAAAACAATTCAGATTGTTGGTCATTCTATATCACGCAATGCAGTCAATTTCGCATGTTTGTATGGTGTGGAAGATAGCAGTGCGTCTATCCGGGTCTCTTTCCCTTTTACCGATGTTGTCAGAGTCAAAATACATCAAGGGGGAGAGCCGTTTACTGATGAGATTGGACAACCATTTGATATTCAACATGATGAAAATTCATTTCAACTAAAAACAGATAGCTTGCTTGTGGACATACAAAAACAGCCATGGCAGTTGACAATTTCCCACATCAACGGTGATATTATATTTTTTCAAATTCCGGAACAAAGCGGATACATAAACTCTGAAGGCGGAATCCAAACCTTACGCATCGCTGCAGCCATGCTGCAGAATGAAGGCTTTTTCGGGTTTGGCGAAAAGTTCAACGGAATGAACCAACGCGGTAAAAAAGTGGTCATGGAAATCTCCGATGCATATGTGGAGGAGGGAGTCGGAACTTATAAAGCTATTCCGTTTTTTATTTCATCCGCACGATACGGTCTACTGGTCAATTCGGCACTGCCAGTGGTTTATAATCTTGGCGATAAAAATGATGACTTTTACTCATTTGAAAATCCCGATAACGAAATCGATTATTTTGTTTTTAGCAACAAAGACCCACTTACTATTATTCAACAATACACTGATATTGTAGGGAAAACACGTCTGGTTCCAAAGTGGTCGCTAGAACCGTGGCTAAGTCGACGTAGTATGACAGGCTGGAATAATACTGCCACTGCGGAAGCAGATGTAGATATGCTTCTATACAGCGGTTATCCATTTGGTGTAATTTTGTGGGAGGGTATCAGAAATCAATTCGGTAAAAAGCAAATCCCTAATATGAATACACTTTCCGATAAATGGCACTCGCAGGGTTTGAAGCAGGTTTTCTGGAGTCTGGAGGGGCATATTAGCAAAAGTTTGAATGTTTTCAAAGATGCAAACCCTAATTATTTCGTCCGCAATAATGACAGCACTTTCAGTATAGGTGGATTTAAGGGAGGTCATGCTTATATTGATCCCACTAATTCTGATGCAATGAGGTGGTGGATAAAAACTTTTTATGAACCTTATATAAACGGTGAAGATGACCGTTCTGTTCCAGAGCACACTAATCTAGACGGTATTAAGATTGACTTTTGTGAGTTGTTTCCAAAATACAACTCTCCGTTGTTGATGAAAAAGTCGGTCAAAGGTATTGAGAATGTCCATTCTGTTCTCTTTTCTGAACAGATTTACGACTGGCTACAACAAGCAAAACCGGAAGGTGGAATCACTTGGATTCGCGGTGGCGGCCTTGGTATCCAGCGGTCTGGATTTGCCTGGGGTGGTGATCGCAGACGCACATTTCCTCAATTAAAGGGTACGGTTTCAGCATCGCTTTCGCTGGCTGTGTGTGGTGTGGCTCTGGCTGGACATGACCTCGGCGGTTATATTGGAGGCAACTCACCCAATGCCAGAGAAGTTTACATTCGTGGTGTACAATATGCGACATTCAGTCCGTCTTTTCACGATCACGGCAGTGCACCAGCACCATGGGAACAGGATGAATATGGACAAGAAAATTATAAATTCTACGCACATATTCGATATAACCTGATACCGTATTTGTATCATCTTGTCAAGATTGCTCACGAAAAAGGTATTCCCTTGATGCGTCCTTTATTTCTGCATTATCCTGATGATGAAAATGCATACACGATCGATGATGAGTACTTACTGAGCGATGCATTGCTGATTGCGCCGTTTATTCATGCTGGGACAACAAGAGAGGTCTATTTACCCGAAGGTGAATGGATCGATTTTTGGACAGAGACAACATACTCTGGAAGT
This sequence comes from Bacteroidota bacterium, assembly GCA_039714835.1. GTDB lineage: Bacteria > Bacteroidota > Ignavibacteria > Ignavibacteriales > Melioribacteraceae > SZUA-22. The sequence goes on from JBDLIN010000115.1 coordinate 5,296, forward strand.
CGAACCATTAAATATACTGCTCCGTTAAATCGTATTCCAGTATTTGTAAAGAGCTCTAGTATAATACCATTAGATCTAAACGATAATCTGCAAATTGGTGGACCCTTTCTGCAAAATCAAAAAAATGATCTATTATTGACCTTTCGAGCTTTTGGACATGGTGATGCCAAATTAAGTTTTTATGAAAATAAAAATAAGATAAATATTTCTACAAATACGAGCGGAGACGAACGGCAATTTGTAGTCGAAAATATCAATCACGATTTTGGTCTATTCTTTATGGCGAATAGACCAGAAACGGTTATCGTTAACGACAAAGAAATCAACTATCTAAACGAAGCTGATTTTTCAGTAAAAAATAACGGCTGGACTTATGATGCAGAAAATCTCAAAGTACTAGTTAAAATAAAAGGGGATGACCCCAATTGCGCATATGTTATCAGAATTAGTGGTTTAGATAAGGAAAAATATACGAGTATGCTTAAAGAGCGCTTTGAAATTTCCGGTTTGTCTCCAAAACCGCCAAAAATTCTATCTGTGGAAATTTGGAATGAATCGGTGAATATTCATTTCCAACCGGTTGATAGTGCTTTTGCTTATACGGTAGAATATGGTTTTACTTCAGATGAACTTAATAAAAAACTCATAAACGTTGCTGAAAGTCCAGTGACAATTAGTAATGTACCGATTGGAAAATCTATATATGTGAGTATGCGTGCGCAAAATGAATGGGGTACTAGCAATGAAACGTCACCCGTCTTAGCAACACGAATGAGAACTCAAAAAACAGTTTTCAGTCTTGAGAATGGCTCTGCCTTTTTACGTGGGAATCATTACAATTCAAAAACAATTTCTGATAGCGGAACGAGTCAATTTCTCTATTCCATTATCGTCCCCGAACCAGGAACCTATCAATTCTGGATCAAGGCTAAGAAAAATATTGGACATCATCTTTATTTTCGCTGGTATCATTGTAGTAGTATTAAACTAAAGAAAGGCATAAATTCTATACAATTGATAATTCAAGATCAAAAAACAGAGATTGATAAACTCTATTTAACATCTTCCAAAAAAGAACGCCCTATTATGCAAAGCGAGATAGAAGCAAAAATTTCAGAAGAAAAAATTATTAGAGTACTTGAAAAAGTAATTGTGCGATTCTAACTTTTCGATTATTTAAAAAGATAGTGACAGAGCAATTATCCAAACAAAGGATGGATTGTTGAACATAACCCCTTGTCCCAATTCTTTTGCTCATCCGTGATAATAATTGATAATTATGCAAATGAATAACAGCATATTTAAGTTAAATATAGGCTAAATGAGCAATTTTTATACGGATGAGGTTTTGGATATGGACAACACGAATCAATACGTTTAATAAATAAATTTTATATTAAATTGTTGCATAGGGAAAGCAAACTATTTAAGTTAAAGTGAAGAAATCAGTTATGCTTTTAACTAGACAAAGTTTTGAACAGGGACAGTATTGGAATATTGTGTTCCAATTAATATAGGAAAATTAAACATGTTAAAAAAAATCAACCTTAGAACCCAATTAGCCATTTCAATCTTAATTTTTGTCTTTGTTTCTTGTGGAAACTCTAAAGAAGAGAATCAGGAAAGGTCAATAGAAAGACCAAATATATTTTTTATAATGGCTGATGATCATGCTTATCAGGCGATTAGTGCATACTCGGATAAGTTGATACAAACACCAAATATAGATCGAATTGCTGATGAAGGGATGTTGTTTACCAATGCTTGTGTTACCAATTCAATTTGTGCACCATCGAGAGCTACTATACTTACTGGAAAGCACACACATATCAATGGTAAGATTGACAATAAAATGCCATTTGATACAACACAAATTACTTTTCCCCAGCTATTTCAAAACGCAGGTTATGAAACTGCGATGTATGGTAAATTGCATTTTGGTAATAATCCAAAAGGTGTTAATGATTTTATGATTCTACCTGGACAGGGTAGTTATATCAATCCTAAGTTTATTACAGCAAAAGGAGACACAACCATCACAGGATATGTAACAGATATTATTACTGATTTAACAATTAATTGGTTAGATAAAAAGAGAGACAAAGAGAAACCCTTTATGATGATGTATTTGCATAAAGCTCCTCACAGACCTTGGTGGCCAAGTCCAGAAAAATTCAAAGAGTTTACGAAGAAAACTTTTCCAGAACCTGCATCTCTTTTTGATGATTATTCCAACAGAGGAACCGCAGCCAAGAGTGCTGAAATGAACTTACTTCAGCACATGAGATATGGTCATGACTCAAAGATAAGATCTAAAACTATAAAAGGAATGGGAGTAGTGAAACCCGATGTACCTCCAAAGAATTGGGATGGCATTAATGGATCTTATGGAAGAGCCAATGACGAACAAAAAGTATTATATGATCCAATAATTGATTCCATCAATACTTGGTTCAAAGCCAATTGGCCAACTATGAATGATGAACAAAAGATGAAGTGGAAGTATCAGCGTTATATGCAAGATTATCTTGCTTGTATTTCTTCAGTGGATGATAATGTGGGGAGAGTGTTAGATTACCTTGATGAAAGTGGATTGGCTAAAAATACGATTGTAATATTTACTTCAGATCAAGGGTTTTACCTTGGAGAACATGGTTGGTTTGATAAGCGATTTATATATGATGAGTCATTCAAAACACCTCTGATAATTCGCTGGCCAAATGAGATCACACCGGGTACAACAAATGATGAGATGGTTCAAAATCTGGATTTCGCTCAAACCTTTTTGGAAGCAGCACAAATTAAAGTTCCGAGCGATATGCAGGGGGAAAGTTTGATCCCACTGTTAAAAGGTGATACAGCACAATGGAATCGTGATGCTGTTTACTATCATTACTATGAATACCCAGCAGTCCACATGGTTAAACGACACTATGGAATTGTTACAAAGGAGTATAAGTTGGTTCACTTTTATTATGATGTAGATGAATGGGAGTTATATGATCGTAAAAATGACCCGCAAGAAATGACAAATGTATATCACAACCCAGCTTATACCACAATAGCAACTAAACTACATAAGGAGCTAAAAGAATTGAGAATAAAATACAAGGATTCGCCAGAATTGGATAGAAAGTATATCGATATTTATAACAATAAAAAATAAAAACAGTTCACAACAATGTATAAAACAATAGTCTTATTTTTTTTGGTATTAAGTGTTGCTGGATGCAGCAAAGATCAACCCAAAAAAAATCAGCAACCAAACATTGTGATCATTTTTACAGACGATCAAGGTTACCAAGATGTCGGATGTTATGGAGCAAAGGGATTTACAACCCCAAATCTTGATAACATGGCAAAAGAGGGTATGCGGTTTACAGATTTTTATGCATCGCCAGTCTGTTCACCGTCACGAGCTGCTTTGCTTACAGGCTGTTATCCTGACAGGGTTGGAGTACCTGTTGTTCTTTATCAAATTAGCCCCACAGGGCTTGATCCCAGCGAAATCACAATCGCTGAGATACTTAAAGAACAAGGTTATGCAACTGCGTGTGTTGGGAAATGGCATTTGGGTGATCATCCAACAATGATGCCGACAAACCAAGGATTTGATGAATATTTTGGCTTACCCTATTCCAATGATATGTGGCCTTGGAAGGGTGATTACAAAAAAGAACGACCACGCACAGAATTATTTCCCGATTTACCTCTGTATCAAGATGATAAAGTAATTGAAAAGAATCCTGATCAAAATCTATTAACCAAACGATACACGGAGTATGCAGTTAAATTTATAGAAAAGAATAAAAACAAACCATTCTTTTTGTATTTGGCCCATTCAATGCCGCACATACCTTTAGGAGTATCTGAGAAATTTGCTGGTAAAAGTGAGTATGGACGTTATGGGGATGTAATTGAGGAAATAGATTGGTCAGTAGGTGAAATTCTGAGTTCCTTAACAAGGAATAACATTGATGATAAAACATGGGTTATTTTTATGTCTGATAACGGCCCGTGGCTTACAATGGGCAATAATGCAGGAAAAGCTTTCCCACTTCGCGAAGGCAAAGGTACTACTTTTGAAGGTGGTATGAGAGTTCCTTGCATTATGCGTTGGCCTAAGAAGATTCCGGCTGAGTCGGTTAATAATATGATAGCATCCACAATGGATTTATTGCCTACAATAGCTCGCTTAGCCGGAAGTCGAGAGCCGGAGGATAGAGTTATTGATGGTGAAGATATTTGGTCATTTATAAGTCATGATATTGATCAAGAATTGCCAAATAGGACGATATTTTATCATAGAAAAGGAGTTTTACAAGCGGTACGAAACGGTGCATGGAAATTACATTTTCCTCACAAATATAACCACCAACCTGATTATTCAGAAAAGGAAAATACTGGTGAGTATGAGGCTTTCATTGGACTCTCCCTTTATAATTTATATGACGATATTGGGGAAACCAATAATATTGTTGATCAGTATCCAGATATTGTGAAAAAACTTAAAACTTTGGCTGATACTCACTTGAAAGATCTATCTGAGAATTCTAGAATGCCATTGGAAATAACAGATCCTAATTGGCGCCGTTTTAAAGATAGACTGACAGTTGGAAAATATATTACAGATTGGTGGCTCATTGGCCATTTTGATAATTCAAACCGAAAAGGGATTGAAAAAGATTATCCACCGGAAAAAGAATTTACGCCGAATAAATCTTATTTAGGTAGAAATAATCAAATGGTTTCCTGGCAGAAGTATGATGGAAAAGATAATGAGTACGTAGATCTTGCAAAATTATTCAAACCATCTGATGAAGGTGTTGTCTATGCGCGAAGGATATTTAATCTTGAAAATAAATCAGTATTAAAAATTGGACTAGGTACAAACGATGGAGTGAAAATGTGGGTTAACGGAAAATTAGTCCATAAAAATATTGTAGGCAGACCAGCCTTACCCAATGAAGATGTAGTGTCAGTCCCATTCAATAAAGGTGAGAATGTTGTTCTGCTAAAAATTGATCAGCTTGGCGGTGGCTGGGGTTTCTATTTCTCTTTGTTGGACTAAGATATTGTTAAATGATAAATATAAATTGGAAGCAATTTAAATGCTAGATTCAAAATTATCATTTTTTATACACTTCAACTCTTTCTACCAAACTACTATCTCTTAGAATTATTTTTGGAGTTGTTCTTATCCTATCTAGCCTTTTGTGATACTTAATTGAGTCTTCTTTTGCAGCTAAAAATAATTTATCTAAAATCATTTTTTTAATCTTGATAATTTTCATAATAAGTACTGTCTACCATAAAAACTTCATTTCATCCGATATTTGATAACGATAGAAAGTATTATCCCTACATATCTTAGCAATTGTTGATTGACTAAAAAAATAAGGAAGCCTTGAATATTATTTGGAATCCTAGCATTTAGAAAAGTTAGGGTATGGCTTTTTTCGTTTTTAAGTTGGGGAAGTACGCCCCAATTAGATTGGGTTTAGTTTCCAAGCAGCCAAAACTGGCCCATCAATAAAAAGATTTTTAAGATTAAATGAAGATCTAGAGGGTATAATTTTTGAAGTATTTTAATGAATAATAGTATTTCATAAAATAAGGATATTACAATGAAGAAAAAAAATCTTTTGAATGTGTTTATTTTAAGCATATTATCAATGTTTCTTATTTTTAGTTGTTCTGACTCAACAAGTCCGGAGGGAAACGGGATCTTAAGTTTATACCTTACAGATGCACCAAGTAGTTATGATGCGGTAAATATTACTTTTTCTGAAGTAAGTGCTCATTTAGTACCGGACTGGATACCAGTTGTAGGAGATACTGTAACGGCAAATCTACTTGATTTCAACAATGGTGAAACTCTTCTTTTAGGTAGTGAATCTCTACCCGCTGGTAAATATACTCAGATAAGATTACATATTTCCGATGCTAGTATTACAGTTGACGGAGTGCCAGCCTCAATGACTGTTCCAAGTGGAGAATTAAAGTTTGGGCCACAGTTCACGATTGAAGAAGGGATGACTTATGAATTAGTGATAGATTTTGACGCTAGCAGATCAGTTGTAGTTTCTGGAACTGAAGAAAACCCGGAATACAAATTAAAGCCTCATATCAGAGTAGTACCAAAGGCACGTACTGGATCTATTTCTGGTAATGTAACTAACCACGAGTTTAATCCCATTGCCTATGCAATACAAGGGACTGATACTGTAACTTCATCCATTGTAAAAGATGATGGCACTTTTATATTAGGTTTTCTTGAAGCTGGAACTTATCAAGTTGACATTGAAGACAGTGATGATCCAATCAAGACCAATAGTATCTTTGATGTAGAAGTAAGTGTCGGTGAAAGTACTGATTTAGCTGATATAACTTTGCAGTAATGGATTAAATTGAAAACAGAAATAATGAAAAAGCCCTTCAGCGAAAGTTGCGGGGCTTTTTTGGTTAGTCTGG
>JBDLIN010000116.1:0-11585 GCA_039714835.1 Bacteroidota bacterium
AGTTAAATTTTAATAAAGGTTAATCATGAAAACGAAATTTTTACTGTTACTTTTTTTATTTGCAACTTCTTTCATACCAATTACAGGCCAAATTGGTGTAGGGGCAAAAGCAGGTGTATATTTACCTGTTGCAGAATTAGCAAAGTCATATAATACCGGTTACGGTGGAGAGGCCGCCTTTATTTATAGGTTTAATCCTGATTTTGAAGTATCTCTAGTTGGTGGGATGTCATTCTATAATGCTGATGAAGAGGAATTAAAGCAGAGACTACATGAGAAATATTCTGAAATTATAGGAGAAGTAAATATAGATGCCGAAATTAATGTTGAGGCGCCATTGAACGTATATCCTTTAATGTTCAATATAAAGTATTTGTTTGGTAAGAAAAAATTTAAACCGTATTTCTTTTTCGAAGGCGGTATTTTCTTTTATGACCTCACGTACAAAGGTTCAATAAAAATAATAAATGGGCCGGAGGTTGATCTTCCAGAACCAATAGAGAAAAGAAGCAGTACAACCTTAGCTTTAGGTGGTGGTTTTTTATCCTCACTTACTAAAAAATTATTTCTAAATGTAAAAGCCAAATGGGGTATAATGAATAACATCAGGTTAGTTGAGGAAGATACTAATGAGGAAATACCAGGAGTTGATAAAACTGCTCAAACAATTTCACTTTCTGCTGGCCTTAATTATTATTTTTAAAGATCTCTGAAAGATCCAATAAAGTAATTTTATACTATTAGAAACCCGACTTTTTCAAACTTGCTAACCGCAGGTCAGAAGTCGGGTTTCTTTGCATTAACTATTTCTCTTCTTTAAATCTAACGTTTATATAATTGTTAATTTCTGAAAGTGATGTTATTTCCTGTGATGAGTTGCCGCTTCTAATATAGAATTTTTCTAATTGTTTACCATTTTTATCAGTTGTTTTCAGAAATAAAGGGTATTCACCTTTCGCAATCTTGATCACACATATTTCTTTATTTTCTATTACAATAAAACTAATGTCAATTTTTCTGGCAGTGTAGCGGATTGTAAAAGAGGAGCCAAGAAGGTTTCTAAGATGTAATTCAAAGTAATCTGCATCGTTCTTTTTTAAAGATGTGTAATCGTTATTCAAACCAAGAATTTTTTTATCATCATCAATTCCAATAATTAGATATCCACCTTCAGAATTATTAAAGGCAGAGACCGATTTGATTATCACTTCTTCCAACTTTTTGTTTACTTTCTCTTCTCTGTAATCCCATCTTAATGAAGATTTTAATTCAAAATGTTTTGATTCACCCTCAGCAAGCATTTGTTTTAATTCTTCTTCTGTTAATCTTTCTCCTAATTGAATCTTCTTCCTCTTTCGTCTAAAATATAATATCGAAACAATAATTAGTAACAAAAATAAAATTACTATAATTAAATATGTATTAAAAAGGCTTGCATAGATTAACTCACTCTCTGAAATTGCAACACCAAGCTTCATACTACTTTTATTAAGTTCAAACGGATCAACTTGTCCCCACCATTTTTCATCATTGTATTCAAGTGTAAATGTAGAGTTAGGTTCACTACCCAATTCTTTCCAATTGGATAAAAAAGAGATTACTAATGAATCTGATAGATTTTCAAATGTAAACACACCCTCTGGTTCACTATCAGATATCTCATAGTCCATTAAAAGAGGAATGATGTGATTACGGCTGTTTATCAAAAATAATTTTGGATTTGAGTAATGCCTTAATTCAGTTAAAGATTCAGTTAGATTATTGATCTTTATTCCAAGGCCACAACCAAAAAGAGTTTCAGTTTGGTCAATATTTCCAAATGTGACTGCAGTAATCTCACCAATTGAAACATCTCCAAAACCTTTCAATCGTAACCAGTATATACTATCGTGTTTAGTTTCGGAATGGAAGTATTTAGCCCAATTCTGTCTAGCAGGATTTTTATCAATGTTCTGCTTCCATTCGCTTATCTGTTTGTTAACATTCTCCCACCTTTTCCAGATAACTTCGTTGTTAAATGTTTTTTCAATTCTATAAGTAGAAACAAATGTATTTTTATCTTTATATAAAAGGTATTGTTGACCGGAAACATCAAAATATTTAACTGAAGATATATTAGATGATGACTCTAATAATGGTATAAAATAATTATTTAATGAAGTCTCACCCTCCAGACTGTATTTGCCATTCATTCCATCACGACTAATTTTCTGAAGATTCTCAGACACAGGATTTAAAAACTCATTTAGTTGTTTTTCTGTTTCTAATGAAGAGGTATAGATCAATTGTTCTGTAAAAACAGTATGGGAATTAAAAAAAATAATACTCGCCATTAAAATAAGTATTACGGTAACTATGATTATATAAATAATAGATTGTTTGGAAAAATTAATATTTCGGAGTGACATATTGATAATAATTAATAACTAAAATATTTTGAGCCAAATTTATTGATTTTATTGCTGAAATGTAATGTGGCTTTATATTGCAATTAAATTATATTCTGAATTTTTCACTTGTTCATCAATTAGAACTTTCACTAATTTAAAGACATGATTTAGTTTTAGTCATAAAATTTGCTGTTATCAGTTTAATGAACTTAACATAATATTAAAAATTCAAGAGTTATGAAAAAATTATTTGTCGTTTTATTTCTGTCATTATTACCTGTTATAAATCTTTTTGCTCAAAGCACCTATGATTTTTTAAGGATTGATATGAGCGCAAGAGCTGCTGCATTAGGGGGAACATACGTTTCAAACACTAGTGATCCTGATGTTATTTTTTATAATCCGGCTGGTTTAAACATTATTGAAAATACACCAATCTCATTTTCTTTTGTAAAACATTTGTTGGATATAAATTTAGCAAGTCTTTCCACCACATTTGAAATAGGGGGACTTGGAAAGTTCGGGACAGCAGTTCAATATATTAATTACGGTGATTTTGATAGAGCTGATGAATATGGTAATATAACTGGAAACTTCAGTGCCGGGGATCTATCAGTAATTCTTGGATATGCAAATGCCCTTGCTGAAAATTTTTATTTTGGTATAAATGCTAAATTTATTTATTCAAATATTGATGATAAATCATCTATGGGGGCGGCTGGGGATATTGGACTTCAATATATAATTCCGCAATGGGGATGGAATATTGGTTTTTCGGTTTTGAACATGGGAAAACAGTTAACTTACTATTCTTACACAGAAGAGGAAATCCCAACTACCATACAGTTTGGTGTGTCGAAGAAATTAGCCCACACTCCTCTTGAACTTTTCTTTGCCTTTAACAGATTAAATGCTGATAACAGATTTGAATATTTTAATGCTGGCGTTGAATTCACTTTAAGTAAAGTGATACAATTAAGATTTGGATTTGATCCAAGCGAACGGAAAGAGCAGAAAGTTGGATCTTCATCCGGTTTAGCTGGATTTAGTTTTGGCTTGGGTGTTAACTTAAGTGGTTATAAATTTAATTATGCTTATAGTTCAATGGGAATGATCGGTGCGATGCATAGAATAGGAATTATCGCAGTTTTCGAATAAATTATTTCCTGTAAGGTTTTTCTAAATAGTTTTCTGCTCTTTCATGTGAGTTGCCATATTCTCGGAAATCTAAAACTTCTTCATAATATTTTTTAGCTTTTTTTCGTTCTCCTATTAGATCGTATATTTCACCCAAATATAAAATTGTATTTATCAAAAAGCCTGATTCTTCATCTTCGTCAATTTTTCTTGATATCTGCTTACAGATGTTAAAATGTTTCAATGCAGAATCTAAACTATCTTCTCTTTTATAATTTACACCGATATAATAATGAGCTTCACGCTTAATTTTATCGTTATAACCATAATAATTATTTTCTGCTTTTAATAATAGATCTTCAAATATTCCAATCGCAGTGGGATAGTCATTCATTCTAATATTTAATCTTCCAAGAAAACTATGAAAGCGAGGATTATTAGGAAACTGGTCATTGAGCATTTTAGCATATCTATAACTTTCGTTGTTATTTTTTTCATATGAGTAATTAAGTGTCATCAAGAAATACTGAGCTTCATATTTTGCATATTTCCCGTTTTGAGCTACAATTTTAAGTGCCTTTATACCATTGTGCTTATTCCCCTCAGGAAAGAAAAACATCAACGGTTGAACTATTGGATATTGCTCTGGAATAACTGCAGCGTAATAATCATAAATTCCAAAACCTAATTTTACATCAGTATTTGTTGAATCAAGCTCGTAAGCAGTAAATACAAGTGGAAGAGCATCTTTGCCGTCAGCAGCGGCATCAAACCAATCACCGCGAATTGTACTCAATCTTCCTCTAAATCCAAGGGAACCGCCTTTAAAGAAATACGCATCAATATTTTCTGGATCATTCTCAAGGATTTCATCACACTGGTCAATTACTTTTTCTAGTTTGTCAACAAATAAATCATCGAATTCTTCATTCTCAATATTCAAAAGAATTTTCCACCAAATGATCATTGCATCAAAAAAATTCCCAGCTGGATGATTAGGATAATTGTATTTAAGTTCTTTAAAAGTAGCTTCAGCATTATCAAATTCTATATTATATATTTGATTAATCCCAGTTGTTACTAGTGAATCATATAGGGAATCTTGAGCTAGATAATTTTGAACTGTGAGGTTCAGTATAAAAATTATATTAAATATTATTTTCATTTTTCAATTTTTTAGAATAAACACTTTAAATTATACTTCATATAATAAAATAACAATTCTAATTTGATTGGATTAAATTTTAATTCTATTTTAGAATACAAGGATTAAAACACTATTAACGATGGGAAGTTCCAACTTTTGCATGAATTGATAAAAAACAGCTATTCCTTCATTTCTAATAAATCAAGAGATGTTTTAGAAAAAGCCCGTTTAACTGAGCACATCTTTATGATATTAGTGGCTCTGATAATTGGTGTTATTGCTGGATATGCTGCGGTGGGTATCAGATTTTTAATTGAGGAACTCTCTCATTTGTCATTTTCAGGTGATGGAAGTGTTCTGGAGAATATAATTAGTAATCCTTGGTATATCGTTATACTAGCGCCAACTATTGGAGGTTTGATCGTTGGTCCTTTAATATATTTCTTTGCCCCAGAAGCAAAAGGGCACGGTGTACCTGAAGTTATGCAGGCAATATTGTTAAAGGGTGGTCGAATTCGTCCTAGAGTTGCAGTTGTTAAAGCGTTAGCTTCTGCTATTACAATTGGAACTGGCGGATCAGTCGGAAGGGAAGGTCCCATTATTCAAATTGGATCAAGTATAGGATCTGCTGTAGGTCAATTTATTAAAATCCCAAGCAAGAAACTAAAAACTCTTGTTGGTTGCGGTGCTGCTGCTGGTATCGCAGCAGCTTTTAATGCGCCTATTGCAGGAGCATTATTTGCGGTAGAGATTATCCTGATGGATTTTGCGGTGGCTCAATTCTCTCCCATTGTAATTTCATCAGTAATGGCAACGGTTATATCACATAATTTTGAAGGTAAACTTGCTGCATTTTATGTGCCTCCCTATGAATATGCTTCTCCATATGAATTAGGTTTTTACTTCATCTTGGGTGCGTTAAGTGGTTTAGCTTCCTATTTATTTATTAAGGTTCTTTATTTTTCAGAGGATTTCTTTGACAATAAGTTCCATTTCCCAGAATACTTGAAACCAATAATTGGTGGGGTGGGTATTGGTATCATGGCTTTAATATTTCCCCAGGTTATGGGAGTAGGTTATGATACAATAAATAATGCTTTACATGGTACTAATATGGTATGGTATTTGGCACTTTCATTAGTATTTATTAAAGTATTTGCAACTTCCTTAACTTTAGGTTCGGGAGGTTCAGGAGGTATATTTGCTCCTTCACTTTTTATGGGAGCTATGCTTGGTTTCTCTTTTGGCACTTTGGCAAATGAATTCTTCCCGGATATTACTGCAGGACCTGGAGCTTATGCGCTTGTTGCTATGGGTGGTTTAGTTGCCGGAACTACACGCGCTCCAATTACTGCAATCATAATAGTTTTTGAACTTACTTACGATTATGAAATTATTCTACCATTAATGATAACTGCAATTGTGAGTACAATTCTTTCATCATATTTATCACGTGAATCAATTTATACATTAAAACTTCTACTGCGTGGAATTAATCTTAAAGAGGGTGCAGAAACAAATGTAATGGAATCAATTCCTGTTGAGGACGTTTATAAAAGTGATTTTGAAAGTATTAATGTTTCTGATAATTTTGCGAAGGTTGTGGATTTTGTCTTGAGCAGAAAGGATCCAGAATATCCTGTAATTGACAATAATGGAAATGTGGTCGGATTGGTTTCTATTAATGATCTTAAAGATTTTTTATTTGAAAGAGATTCATTAAGTGCATTACTGATTGCCGATGATCTTGTTAACAGGAATTACGAACCTCTGCTTTTCGAAGATAACTGCTTTACAGCGATTGAAAAGATGAATAAATATCAGCTTGAAGGATTACCGGTAGTAGAAGATTTAGAAAATAAAAAGCTTTTGGGCATAATTTGGAGAAAAGATATACAAGATGCATATCAAAAAGAGATAAATAGAATCGAAATAACGGCAAACTTAGCTAGCTCTATTTCTATGAAAGAAGATGAGAAAAATGTTCAATTTATTGAAGGGTACTCTGTAGCAGAGATCAAAGTTCCACATTCATTTATTGGCAAATCGATTAAAGAGATCAATATTCGAGCAAAATATAATGTAAATGTACTTTCAATTAAAACATCGAATAAAAGAAGGCATCAAATTAAAGCAGTTCCCAAACCGGATTATATTTTTGAAGAAAAAGATATTTTAGTTGTTGCCGGAGAAATAAAAAGGATTAATTTATTAAAATCTATTGATTGATTTACTAATTTCTACTATCTCTACTTTCTCATCTTTTAAATTAAATTTGTTTAGAAATCTTTCTAAAAGAGAATTTCGCACTACTACAATTAACTCAACATCATTTTTTTTCTTAATATAATTTAAAATTTCGCTAAATATTGGTTCAAACCCCTTCCCTTTAAACTCCAACGGACCATATTCATCAACAATTATTTGTTTAACCGCTTTTGAATGAAATGACTTCTGCAATTTTTCATTTGCCCATGAAAAAATAGATTTATTAAAAATAAATCTTCCAATTTGAATATTGTCAGAATTTAAATCCTCTGATGTTAATTCTACAGTTTCACTAGAACCAATGTCTACAAAATATCTTCTATTTCCCTTAGAAATTTGTAGAATCCCTGCAGCTTCTTTTGGGGATAATAATAATTTCTCTAAATATGTTGTTTTTCCAGATCCAATTTGACCGGTAATTATTGTAATTCTCTTTCTCAATATTTTTTTATTCCTAAATACATTGCATGTTAATTCAAATATTCTTACATGTAATATAGCAATGCTTATTAAAATATTTAATTTGAGTTGAATAATTATTCAAAAAATTAAAGGAATATTATATATGAAAAAGAATTATTCTTTGAATAGGAGACAATATTCATTATTTTTACGCCTCATTTTTAACAAATATGTATGATTTATGAAATTTAATAGAAGAACACATACGTGTGGTGAATTAAGAGAATCGAATATTGGTGAAAAGGTAATTCTAAACGGCTGGGTTGATACGAGAAGAGATCTTGGCGGAGTGATTTTTATTGATCTGAGAGATAGATATGGAATAACACAGATAGTTTTTGAACCCACATATAATAACGAAGCACATGAAATCGGCAAGGAGTTAAGAAGTGAGTTTGTCCTTGCGGTTGAAGGAACAGTTAGAAAGCGACCTGCTGATACAGAAAATCCAAAAATTCCAACTGGATTTATTGATATAATGGTTGATAAATTGATTATTCTCAATAAAGCAGAGACACCTCCTTTTCCTATACAGGATAATGTAGATGTAAATGAAGATATTCGGTTAAAATATAGATATATTGATCTAAGACGCGGAAAAATGCAGAACAGTATGATTCTTAGACATAAAATGTACCAAGCTGTTCGAAACTATTTTGATCAAAATAACTTTGTTGAAATTGAAACACCAGTTTTAATGAAGTCTACACCTGAAGGTGCACGTGATTTTCTTGTTCCAAGTAGAATGCATAAGGGAAAATTCTACGCTTTACCTCAATCTCCGCAAACTTACAAACAACTATTAATGGTTTCTGGATTTGATAAATATTTTCAAGTTGTTAAATGTTTTAGAGATGAAGATTTAAGAGCAGATCGTCAACCTGAATTTACTCAAATTGACGTTGAAATGTCATTTGTTGACCAAGAGGATATTTTTACGATGGTTGAAGGATTGATGAAAAAAATGTTCAAAGATATTAAAGGGATTGATATCAAGTTACCATTACCTCGTTTAGACTTTAACGATGCTATGGAGAAATATGGCAGCGATAAACCAGATCTTCGATTTGGACTTGAAATGAAAACATTGAATCATGTTTTTGAAAATTCGGAATTTAGAGTATTTAAGGATGTATTAGAACAAAATGGAACAATTACTTCACTTTTAGCTAAAGATTGTGGAGATTATACACGAAATCAGCTTGATGTTTTAACTAACTATGTAAAACAACTTGGTGCCGGTGGTTTAATTTGGATGAGAGTAAAAGAAGATGGATTAGAAGCACCTGTTGCCAAATTTATGAGTAACGATGAAAAACAGGGAATAATTGATAATTTAGAAGCTAAGCCTGGGGATCTTGTATTTATAATTTCAGGCCAAAAATTACAGTCTTTATCAATTATGGGTTCTTTAAGATTAGAGATGGCTAGAAGATTAGAGCTAATTCCGGAAGATGCAGAACCATCTTTGCTTTGGGTTACAAATTTTCCATTATTGGAATGGGATGATGAAACAAAACGATATTATGCTATGCATCATCCATTTACATCACCAAATTTGGACGATATTGGTTTATTAAAAACTGATCCTGGAAAAGTTACAGCTAGGGCTTACGATCTTGTTTTAGATGGGAATGAAATTGCAGGTGGAAGTATTAGAATTCACGATTCTGAGCTTCAATCCCAAATGTTTGATGCTCTCGGCATTTCAAAAGAAGAAGCAGATATGAAGTTTGGATTTTTAATGAATGCTTTCAAATATGGCGCCCCACCTCATGGTGGAATTGCATTTGGATTTGATCGTCTGGCAATGCTCTTTGCTGGCGATAATTCGATAAGAGATGTTATTGCATTTCCAAAAACTTCAAGTGGTATGTCATTAATGGATGAATCACCATCATTAGTGGATGAAGGTCAGCTAAGAGAACTTCATATTAAAGTTAGATAAAAGATATTTATAATAAATCAAAGTATCGCTACTCTGTAGCTTTTATATTTTTTTATGATTGTTTTCTTACTAATGTATCGCTGCGATGCAGCTAGATATGTAAAGTTCTTTTGAAATCAAAAACCGCGTAGCGGTGTAATGTTAGTAAAAGAAATATTGTAAGATTGTCAAAGCTCCAGAGGAGCGACATAAGTTCCTTTCCTAAAACTATTCGTACCCACGAAAACCCAATTTCTTCTAGAATAATATTTTGGATTTTAGAAATTGGGTTTTTTGTTAGTTTTTTATCAAATTCAGCACATTTTTAATACTTAATTACACAATAATTGCTAGTATTTTTCAGAATTGATTTGCTAATGTAAATTCTACCCAAACTGTAAAAATTGCTTGTACTATTTACCGGCTAAAAAATCACCCATGTAAAAATTACACGTCATTCCTATTCTTTACCGAAAGAGATTCATTTTATTTTAATCTTATATTATTTGAACACGTATCAAATTTCTTGAAGAAAGCTTCTATTATTTAATTTTTAAGGTTTTTGTGTTGCATCCTCTTATTTGGCATACTAATTGTCAATTGGTGAGGACAAAATTTATTGATCTCAGCCAAAATTAAAAAATTTATGATAGAGGAATATTTTGGGACAGCAACAACTTCTTTTAATAGTACTTGGTTTAATTCTAGTAGGTGTTGCAGTTTTTCTTGGAACTGCTTTGTTTACTGCAAATGCGATTGAAGCAAAAAGAAACAATATAATTAATGATCTTTTACACCTAGCAAGTGAAGCACAAAGGTATTATAAAACTCCTATGGCGATGGGGGGCGGTTCAAGGTCATTTGTTGGATGGGAAGTTCCTAAAGGGCTTAAGGTAAATGCTGATGGTGAGTTCACGATTGAAGCAACAGCATCTGCGGATCAGGTTATTTTAATTGGCACAGGAAATGATATTGTACAAGACAACAATGCAGTACAGGTTAAGATGACTGTAATACAAGATGACTATACAACAGAAATAATTCATTAAAAAAAGAGTTTTCTTTTATAGAATAACACTAACTAATATCTAATAACAAATTAAGGAGTAACAAAATGGGACAACAACAACTTTTACTTATCGTACTTGGTGTAATAATAGTCGGTATTGCAGTAGTTGTAGGTATTAACGTATTCACAGCTAGCTCACTTCAAGCTAATAATGATGCTGTGATTTCAGATCTAACAAATATTGGGTCAATGGCTCAGCAATATTATAGAAAACCAACTGCTATGGGTGGTGGTGGAAATTCATTTGTTGCTTTCGAAATTTCACCTCGTCTTGTTGACAATGCTAATGGTAATTACGTAATTAGTCTTGCAGGTACAGGCGACGCTATTGAATTTGAAGGTACTGGAACTGAAGTGAATGGTAGTGGTGCAGATTTATTAGTAAGATTGCGATGTACACAAGATAGTATATTTGTAACTTACACAAATGTTAATGAATAATATAAGCTAAATTATAATTCTAGGCTTTAGGCTAATAAACATTGTTTGTTAGCCTTTTTTTTTATCACATCGAAAATAATTAAATCCAGATTTTTCATTCGAAAAAACTACTCCAATTCGTCGGAGCTGACAAGTTTTAAAATCAATAATTTCAATAACATATAACTGAAGAACTCTCATTATTCTTAAATTAAAATCTTTCAGATCTTGTTGGGGTTGGGATCTCCAGCAGAAATTTCTGGATTAAATATTTTTATCAAAAAGAAATGTAATAATTACATAGTCAACTGATAAATAAAGTATTCAAAATCATATCTCAGTGACTTGTATATTAACTTTTATTTTTTAAAATCATTTTAGAACTGAATGGGGAATTACTGTGAATTATAGAATTTACTCTATTAAGTAAACATTTCTCACATCACTAATAAATAAAAACATTCTTTATTGCTAGTTAACACTTAATGATTTCCTAATGGCCCAATATTTGCACATGTCAACCGTAAATTGAAAAAGAAAGAAAAATTCACACAAATATTCGTTTAGTAGAGGATAAAACCCAACATGATTGAACTAAGATTTAACGCAATTAAAACTAATGGTCAAATAGTTACTGGTGGAATGACTGCTCCAACATATAGAGAGGGAAAAAGTAAAATACACCAATTAATTGAAAAACATAAGTTAAAATTAAAATCGATTGAGAAGAAAGCCACTTTTATTTATAAAATAAAAAAAGGAAAT
>JBDLIN010000117.1:0-11519 GCA_039714835.1 Bacteroidota bacterium
GGGAGGTTAAATATAACTTCAGATAAGCTTATGACTGAGCTTTCTAACTTGATAATATTGTTTTTTTCTTTTAAGTGCGACAATGAAATTGTTTTCTTCTTATAACCTAATATTGAAATAGTAAGCATTGCATTTTTAAGATCAACAGGTGTTTTTAATAAGAACTCACCTTCTGTATTTGAAACTGTACTAATATTTGTATTATCAAGAGTTAGAGTTGCAAATACCAAAGGATCTCCGGTCTGACTATCCACTACAATACCACTGTATTGATTATATTCGGTAACATCTTGTTGTATTGATGCTTTTATTTTCATTGGAATAATAAGTATAAGCACTAAACTTAACAATGCTATATAGCCTTTTTTAGAAAAATATTGGTATTGCGTTTTCATGACTTGTATGATTAAAAGATGAATGTCAATAAACTTTAGAGTATATAAAATTACATGAAAGTTTAATGTGTAATAGTTAAAGTAACGTTAATGTAAAGCTTGTTGAAAAATGAAAATATTTTTAAACTTTTCCTTTAGTAATATCCAACAATATATTAGAACTCTATTTGTTAATTAATATCCTATGCTACTCTATTTTAGATAAATAGTGTTAAATATAGTTAAAATCACTACTTTGTTTTACATAGTACTGTAACAATTCAAATTGTCTGTCGTCTTTTAGTTGTAGATCAATAATTAAATATTTAGAAATCATGAAAACTATAACAAACAAAAAAAACAAAACTAAAAGCAGTCTTTGTAACTGCAAAAGAAATATCTGGAACTTACAAAGACGATATAGAAGATTAACAGAAAAAGTAGGACGAACCTCTACAACCTATGGCATGCTGAGAGCCTAGTGTCTTTTTTTAAACTACAATCCAAATCATAATTAATTTGAACGGTATTTTTAGGAAGTATTAGTAATTGTTGAAATCATAATAAATATTAATACTAAAGATAGGAGCTATTTTAGTACATTTGTTCAATCTATAAAACCTAAATAATGTACCGTTCAAATTTTTTATATCTACTACTATTATTTTCAGTTGTACTCTCTTGTAAGAATGAAAAAAACACAGATTTTGTTGCTAAAGGGACCATTAAAGGACTTACAAAGGGTACAGTTTACCTTGAAAAAGTAATTGATACTTTAATAACTCCTATAGATTCTTTTGTTGTTCGTGATAATGGTGAATTTATTCTTGGTGATGCTCTTGAAAGTCCTTAAATTTATTATTTACACATTAAAGAAATTCCTGACGATAAACTACTTGTCTTTGGAGAAAAAGGTATTATCAATATTCAAAGTAAACTTGAAAAATTTGTGATATCTGCCAAAGTCACCGGTTCTTCAAACCACGACCTGCTAGAAGAGTACAAAGAAATGATTCAACATTTTACAGATCAAAGGTTAGATCTATTCAAAGCCAATATTGAGGCAGAGCGAGAAAAAGACAGTATTAAATTAGACTCATTAAATATAGTTTTTAAGAATGTACAACGCAAAAAATATTTATATACAACCAATTTTGCTGTTAATCATGCAGATAAAGAAATAGCCCCATATTTAGCTCTAACTGAGTTATATAACGCAAAATTAATGCTCTTAGACACAGTAAATAATTCGCTTACAGAAGAGATAAAAAATTCAAAATATGGCAAACAATTAGATCGTTTTATTAGAGTAATTCGAGAAAATGAAATATCAACATTTGAAAATAATTAATAAAATACTTGAATTCTTTTTCCAACATATATTTATCTATAGGCAGTAATCAAGGAGACAAACTTGCAAATCTGCAGCAAGCTGTTAATCAAATTGCTTTACAAATAGGTACAGTAACAAATATCTCTCCTGTGTATAAAACAGAAGCTTTTGGTTTTAAAGCAGATGATTTCTTTAATATATGTATCGAATTAAGAACAAACCTTACTCCCCATATACTATTATATAAGTTACTTTCTATAGAAACTAAAATGGGTCGTATACGAGCTAAAGACGTTGCATGCAACGTCTCCACAGGAAAATACGAATCAAGAATTATCGACATAGACATCCTATTTTACCATGATGAAGTAATTGTATCAAAAGATCTTATGATTCCCCACCCTGAGATATCAAAAAGAGCCTTTGTTTTAAAACCTCTAGCTGATATTGCTGCTGATTACATGCATCCTGTGGAAAAGAAATACATACACAGTTTACTACAAGAATGTCAGGATACAGGAAGTATTGAAAAAACGAATTTAAAAATCAATAAACCTCAATCTTTATCAGAAAAATATAATTACTTGGCTATTGAAGGTAATATCGGTGCCGGAAAAACGACCTTAACTTCGATGCTGACTGAGCAATATAATGCTAAACAGGTATTAGAACGTTTTGCAGACAACCCATTTTTACCGAAGTTCTATAAAGATGAAGAACGTTATGCTTTTCCCTTAGAAATGAGCTTTTTAGCCGATAGATACCAACAACTTTCTGATGACTTAGCACAATTTGATCTATTCAAAAGCTTTATCGTTTCTGATTATTATATTTTCAAATCGCTTATATTCGCACAAGTAACCTTAGCTGAAGATGAGTATTCTTTATACCGGAAAATGTTTGATATTATGTATAAAGAGATCACGAAACCCGATCTATATATTTACCTCTATCAAAATACAGATCGTTTGTTAGAAAATATAAAAAAAAGAGGCAGAGACTACGAACAAAATATAACGGCTGATTACTTAAATAAAATTCATAAAGGATATGCGAATTTTATTCAATCAGAAAAAGACTTAAAAACCTTGATTATTGATGTTTCTAATCTTGATTTTGTAAGTAATCCTGATGATTATCAGAACATTGTAGCTGAAATCTTAAAGAAATCTTTAACATAGTTAGTAACTCGTCCGTTCCTCGCATAAAAATCAACTTTTTCTGCAGCAAAATAGTTGTGATTTCCATATAAAAACGGAGCATAAGTCGTTAGAATAACTTTACTTTTATAACTTTGTATGTAATTTATGTATAATACATATTTAACAATCACTAAGTCTCTTGCTATTGAATAATATACCAACATACATTATTAACCTCTCTGACTAACTCATTATGAAAAAAAACAACGCTACCCTTCAGAAGGCATTGCTTACTGTATTACTGATAACCGGCTTTGGAAAGCTAATTGCACAGCAAACTACAACAGATTTTTTGTATAAACAATCACATGAAGTACAAAATGTGTTAGGCAAAACCACTGATACAAAGCAGTCCGCTTTACAAAAACTAAGAATAACTGATCCCGGACAATCTTCTTCTGAGGTCAAAACAATGCTTACTAACTGGAACCTAATGGATTCTGAAACTACTACTGTTCCTGCTGAAGATTTACAAACGAATTCGGCAGCTGCATATGGTGATACAAATTTTCTTGTAGTATGGCAAGACAATCGAGCCGGTGATTTCTATAATTTTGATAATGATATATATGCTACGCGTATTTCAGCCGACGGTGTGGTCTTAGATACTCAAGGTATAAGAATATCAGCTAATCCGGGTATTAATGAAAAAGACCCCTCTGTAGCTTTTGATGGAACAAATTTCCTGGTCGTATGGTCAGATGATAGACACATTCAAGAAGATTATGATGTTTATGGGACATTAGTTAGCCCTAATGGTGAAATATTAAACACAAATAACATACAAATATGTACTGAACAAAACCCTCAAGTTTTCAATGATATTTCTTTTAACGGAACTCATTATTTAGCAACATGGTCAGATTATAGAAATGGTGGTTGGGATATATATGGAGCTAGAATAGACACAAACGGAACGGTCATAGATGTAAATTCTATTCCAATAATAACCGCACCTGATACGCAAGCTTACCCAACAGTTGCATCTAACGAAACAGATTGGTTAGTGTCGTGGGGAGCATTGGGAGAAACGATTATACGTGGTGTACGTGTAGCTGCAGATGGTAGCATACTTGATCCGGGTGGATTTATTATTTCTTCTGATAATGGGGATCGTATTTGGCCTGATGTTGTTTATGATGGAACAAATTATATGCTTGTTTGGATGGATAGACGATCAGGTACAAGTGTATATCACTGGTCGGTATATGGAGCCAGAGTTAATGGTAATGGTGTTGTTCTTGACCCTTCCGGAATTCCAATTGCTGCTGACGATACCGTATACGAAGGAATTCCTGAATTGTGTTTCAACGGAACAAATCATCTTGTTGTTTGGAAAGATGATGGATTTTCAGAAATGACCGGGGCAATTGTGTCAACAGATGGTATCATACAATCTCCCGGACAATTCCCTATTAGTGGTGGATATGGTTACGAACTTTATCATGCAGTTACTACTGATGGAAGCAATTGGTTAGTAAGCTGGGATGATGGACAGGGAACGCAATCAGTGCCCCCCGGATTTGGAAGTGATATTTTTGGTGCAAGAGTAGATGCATCAGGAAACGTTTTGGATGCTCATCCTAATGATATTCCCATTTCAACTTCAAGCAACTGGCAATATTACTCATCAGCGGCTTTTAACGGATCAGAATATATGTTGCTATGGCAGGAAAAGGTAGCTGTAGATCAATATGATATTAAAGGAACACGAGTTGATGCAACAGGTAATCCTATAAATTCACCATGTTTGACCATTTGTGATTATGAAGATGATCAGACCATACCTGCAATTGCTTTTGGTAATACCACTTATTTGGCAACTTGGAAAGATTATCGTGACGGGCCATTTGGAAGTATTTATGCAGCTCGTATGTCTCAAGACGGAACAGTACTAGATCCGAATGGATTTGAAATTACAAATAGTACTTATGGTAATAAGATTCTAACAATAGCTTTCGACGGAACTAATTTCTTTGTAGTCTGGTTAGATTATAACTCAGGTTATCATTTAAAAGGTGCACGAATTACAGAAGATGGAACTATATTGGATCCGGGTGGAATTGACTTAGGTCCATTGAGCATAGATTATGGTTGGAATCTTTATATAGACATTAGTGTGACCTTTGATGGTCAGAACTATCTTATAGTTTTTCCGGAATTTGTATCAGGAAGTTGGGATATTTACGGTATAAAAGTTGCAACTGACGGAAATGTAGTGGGTAGTAGCTTTCCGATTTCTGCTGCTGTCGAAAACCAGTACTATCCACATGTTACATCTTCCGATAATGGATCATTTGTGTCTTGGGTAGATCTACGTAATTCCCAAAATGATATTTTTGGTGCACGAATCGATACTTCCGGAAATGTAATAGACCCTGACGGAATACAAATTTGCACTAATGGAGGAGAACAAACCATACCTAATGTTGCTTTTGATGGACATTCATATGTAACAACCTGGGTAGATTGGCGGGATGATAATCCCGATATTTATGGTAATGTAATAGAATTGGATGGAAGTGTATCCGACACAGAAGGATTTATTTTACAATCTGATCTTTATTTTCAGGAATATCCTACAATACAAGGTGGCTCAAATGGGAAATCATTAGTTTCTTTTAGTGGATATGAATCCGAAACCTTTTTTTCTTCTCGAGTTTGGGGTGGTATTTATACAAATCCTGTTGTTGGTGTCAATGAAATTCAAACACAATCGAATACACTCACAAATTATCCTAATCCATTTAGTGTAAATACGAAAATTAAATTTGAATTATCAAAATATTCAAGTGTATACATCGAAATTTGTGATATAACCGGAAGAAGTATTTCAACACTTCATGACGGCAAATTACCTGCCGGTTTTCACACATTTGAATGGAACAGCTGTGACGTTCAGGGTAATAGTTTAGATTCGGGTGTTTATCTTTGCCATGTGAAAACAGATGAAATGGACCAATCCTTAAAAATATTACTAATTAGATAGTTTTATTCAATCGAAAAAAGATTTAAACACATTGATTATTGATGTTTCTGAATTAGATTTTGTTCTTAATCCAGATGATTATCAGAAGATTATCGGTGAGATCAATTCATTTTAAATCATTAAAAAGACCCAAGATAAATCTGAAACCTGTCATTCCGATGAAAATCGGAATCTTTCGAAGCTAAGACTAAATATGTTTAGTGATTATTTGAAAAGATGCTGAATTAAATTCAACATGACGTGTTTCAAATTGATGACTCGTCAGGTCGAGTGATTTGATGATGTAAGCATTATCAAATTGTATCGAGACCCACCCAAAAAAGATCCGCAATAATACCATCAACCAAAAATAAACTTTCAGGTGCTACCACTACCCTACTGTTTTCAATTAATTGTAATGTGTTTTTCGATAAATGAGTTTGAATTGCTTTATTAAAATAGGAATAATATTTCTCATCAAAATCATGTTTGATCTTATCCATATCAATACCCCACATAGTACGCAAACCAGTCATTATATACTCATTATAACGCATAGATGGTGTTAATTCTTCTATTTGATAGGGTAAAGAACCCTTATTTAATGATTTTATATAGCGTGCGTTATTGGCTATATTCCAACTACGTTCACTAGTATTGTAAGAATGTGCAGAAGGGCCAATACCCAGGTAGGGTTTTCCTTGCCAGTATGAGGTATTATGTTTTGAAAGAAAACCTTTTTTAGCAAAATTTGACAATTCGTAATGCAAGTAGTTATGTTGCTTCATAAATTTTACTAAATAGTCGAAATGTACTTTTGCTTGTTTTTCATCTAATGCTTTGATTTTCTTAGTTTTAATTTGATGCGCCAAGGCTGTCTTAGGTTCAACAGTCAAAGCATAGGAAGATAAATGTGGTATTTTAAGTTCTAGAAAAATAGTAAGATTCTTTTGCCATTTTTCAGGTGTCAATCCGGGTATTCCATAGATCAGATCAATTGTTATATTTTTAAAACCAATACTTTGTGCTTCTTTTATAGCTCGAATTGATTGTTCAGATGTATGCGAGCGATTCATAAATAGTAAATCTTCATCAAAGAATGATTGTACACCAACACTCAATCTGTTAACACCTATTTTTTTTATAACATTTAAATAGGAAGAAGACAAGTCATCAGGATTGGCTTCTAATGTAATTTCAGCATTTTCATCTATTATATAGTTTTTATGTATTACTTTAAATAAATCTTGTAACTCGCTAATATTCAATAGTGAAGGTGTGCCACCTCCAAAGTATATAGTTTGAATTGGTTCTTTTAATTCATCTTTTCTTAAAACCAATTCTTTTTTTATAGCTTCTAACAAAGCCTCTTTACTTCGTAAGGATACAGAAAAATGAAAATCACAATAATTACATTTCTGCTTACAAAATGGTATGTGTATATAAAGTCCTGACAAATTATTTATATTTTCAATATATATTGCAAATATACTCAGTTCGAATTTAGCTTAACAAGTAAGTTTAGAATAGTTTTCGTATGTAATAAAGTAAGTCAATTGCATAATTAATGTGTGTTAATAAAAAAATCGTCTAAAGTTATATTATTAGACGATTGAATATTTCTTTAAAATTTCTTAACTACCTCGTAAACAACATCTCACGATATTTACTAAGTGGCCAAAGCTCATCATCGATCATCAATTCTAATTTATCACTGTGGTAACGGATTTCTTCAAAGTACGGTCTTACTTTGTTGCAATAAGCATCTGCTTTTTTCTCAATGTCAGTTATTTTATTTGCACTTCTACGCTCATCGATCATCTTGTCAACTAAAGAAATTATCTCGTTGATGCGTTTAGAAATTGATTTAATCAAATTCATTTGTTCTTTTGCCGTTTCTTTATAGGAAGTTCCAAATATGTCTTTTATACCTTTTACATTTTCGATTAAGGTATTTTGATACTTTACTGCTGTGGGCACCACATGATTACGTGCTATATCTCCTAACACACGTGATTCTATCTGTATACGTAATATATATTCATCAACTTCAATTTCATGACGGGCTTTCACTTCGACATCAGTCATAATATTCATCTCTTCAAAAAGTTGAATCGATTTTTTTGAAACTTTCTCACGTAATGCTGAAGGTGTGGTTTTATTATTGCTTAAACCTCTTTTCTCAGCTTCTTTTTCCCATGCATCGCTGTAGCCATCGCCTTCAAAACGAATCTTTTTTGACACTTTTATATATTCTCTCAATACATTAAAAATGGCATCATCTTTTTTCATTCCTTTATCAGATATTAAAGCATCTACCTCAACTTTAAAATCTTTGAGTTGTTTTGCCACCATCGTGTTTAACACCATCATTGGCATAGCCGAATTGGTAGCTGAACCAACTGCTCTAAACTCAAATTTATTTCCTGTAAAAGCAAAAGGAGAAGTACGGTTGCGATCTGTATTATCTAACATGATCTCAGGTATCTTTCCTACTATATTGAGTTTGATATCTGTTTTTTCTTCCGGAGACAACTTGCCTTTAGTTACTTTTTCCAATTCGTCTAACACATTGGTTAAATATTTCCCTATGAATACTGAAATAATTGCCGGAGGCGCTTCATTAGCTCCCAACCTGTGGTCATTTCCGGCTGATGCAATTGATGCACGTAACAACTCTTCATAATCATGAACTGCTTTAATGGTGTTGATAAAAAAGGTCAAAAATTGCAAGTTGTTCATTGGTGTTTGTCCGGGTGCTAATAGGTTTACTCCTGTATCAGTTTGCAAACTCCAGTTATTGTGTTTTCCCGATCCGTTGATTCCTGCAAAGGGTTTTTCGTGCATTAGCACCTCAAAATTATGTCTTTTAGCAATTTTTGCCATAATGTCCGTCATCAATGAGTTATGATCAACTGCTAAATTTGCTTCTTCAAATAAAGGAGCTAATTCAAATTGATTGGGTGCTACTTCATTATGTCTGGTTTTGGCCGGTATTCCCAACTTAATTGATTCTATTTCTAATTCACGCATATATGCAATTACTCTGTCTGAAATAGAACCAAAATAATGATCATCTAATTGTTGCCCTTTTGCTGCCGAGTGACCTAATAAAGTTCTTCCAGTCAAACGAATATCAGGACGGTTATCAGCAAAAGCACTGTCAATTAAAAAATATTCTTGTTCGATTCCCAGTGTAGCGTGTACTTTATTTACTTTCTTATCAAAATATTTAGCTACGGCTGTAGCTGCTTCGTCAATAGTCTGTAGCGCTTTTAATAAAGGCGTTTTATTGTCTAATGCTTCACCTGTATATGCCACAAAAATTGTGGGAATACATAATGTCGTTTCATAAATAAAAGCCGGAGACGATGGGTCCCAAGCAGTATAACCACGTGCTTCAAATGTGTTTCTGATTCCACCATTAGGAAAACTGGATGCATCAGGTTCTTGTTGCACCAACTGACTACCACCAAATTTTTCTACGGCATTTCCGTTACCAACAGGTTCGAAAAAAGCATCGTGTTTTTCGGCAGTGGCACCGGTCAAAGGCTGAAACCAATGCGTATAATGAGTAGCCCCTTTAGACATTGCCCAGTCTTTCATAGCCGTTGCTATCTGATCGGCTACTTTTCTTTCTATCTTTTTTCCGCTATAAATAGCTTCTTGTACACTACGATAAGCCTCTTTTGTCATCGTTTGCAACATAGCTTTGTCATTATAAACATTAATTCCAAAAAGTTCCGATCTTTTAGTGGTAACCTCTTCCACTTTAATCGGTTTTCTGTCCATTGATTTTTCTAAGGTTCTAAATCTGATTGTTGACATAATTTGAAAATATTTTAATTTTTATGGGGGTAAAAGTAATAATATATATCACAGACAAAGACAATACCCCCTAAAAATATGGGGGTATTGTTAATAAAAAGTGTTTTTTGTTAATATTAACCCTGTAATTTATATAGATATTGGTTAATTACATTTTCCAAACCAAGGTAAAGTGACTCTGCAATCAAAGCATGACCGATAGATACTTCGTTTAAAAAGGGTACTTGTTGTGAAAAGTAACTAATATTTTGAAGACTAAGATCATGTCCGGCATTAACACCTAAACCTAATTTATTAGCTAATTGGGCACTTTCAGTATAAGGTATAACCGCTTTTTTATTTCCTTTGGCATATTGTGTGGCAAATTCTTCAGTATAGAGCTCTACCCTATCTGCTCCGGTTGTGGCCGCTGCTTCAATAAGCTCAAAATCCGTATCAATAAAAATCGAAGTTCTAATGTTATTTCTTTTAAACTCATCAATCACTTCTTTTAAAAAACTTTGATTGGTAATTGTGTCCCATCCGGCATTTGAAGTAATGGCATCAATAGCATCAGGAACTAATGTTACTTGCTCGGGTTTTACTTCCAAGACCAGATCAATAAATCTTGGATTTGGGTTTCCTTCAATATTAAATTCGGTTGTTATTATTGGCTTAATATCACGTGCATCTTGATATCTGATATGCCTTTCATCCGGTCTTGGATGAATCGTAATACCTTGCGCTCCAAACGCTTGAATATCGATAGCTGCTTTTACAACATTTGGGAAATCGCCACCTCGTGCGTTTCTTAAAGTTGCAATTTTGTTTATATTTACACTGAGTCTTGTCATTATTTATTTGTTTAAGCGCATGCAAATTTATTAATAATTTGGTTAAAAAGTCACCTGTCTTTGGTATAGATATTGACATAAATACATTATATTCGCATCGTATGAAAATAATGGATTATATAACGAATGACTACAAAGCATTAGATTTAGATGCTAATGTAGTAGATGTGAAATTATTCTTCAGATATTTGCCTTTTACTCATTTTCCTATTGTTGAAAATGGAAAGCTTATCGGTATGCTAGCGCAGGCTGATATTGTTCACCTGCCAAAAGATGATAGTCCTTTGCATAAATTGCAACATTTTTTTAAGTTTTACAAGACTGATGTTCCTGATAGTTGTTTAGATTTAATTGGTTTATTTGCTCAAAATGATACTGATATTTTACCTGTTACAGATGATAAAAATAATTATTTAGGATATTTTGAATTAGATGAAATTATACGTTTGTTCTACAATTCTCCATTATTTAAACAGGGAAGCACTACATTAATTATTGAAAAAGAAACGACTAATTTTTTTATGAGTGAAATAGCTCAAATTATTGAAACAAACAACATAACACTCTTGGGGATGTATATTTCTAAGATTACAGACAACCATACACAAATTACGCTTCGACTTGATACTGAAGAAGTAAACGAGGTAATACAAAGCCTAAGGCGCTACGAATATGAAGTGATTACAGAAAGTAAAAACGATTTACTGATTGAAGAACTTAAAGACCGTTCTGAATATTTAAATAAATTCTTAAATATTTAAGTTTTTAAAAATTAGACACATGAAAATAGCAGTATTTGGTCAAGCATATAAAACAGATAGTCTTAATTATATTAAAGATCTTTTAGAACTTTTAAGCGCACATGAAGTTCATATAGTAGATGATGTTTACAATCAAATTAAAAACGATTTAAATAAGTCTTATACAACTTATATTGACAGTCAACCTCTAAACCTAAATTTTGACTATATGATTAGTGTT
>JBDLIN010000118.1:0-11492 GCA_039714835.1 Bacteroidota bacterium
CGCAAAGGTCGCGAAGAACAAAAACATTTACTTTCTAAGTTCTACTGTTCTGCCAGAATTTGTAAACATCAACGAAATTTTATCATACTCAATTATATCTGAGTTAACTTCCAGCATATTCATCCCAAGTGAGATATCTCTTAAATCAATTTGATTTTGTTGTCCCTCATTATCTTCGACTACAATTTTCAACTGATCAATTTGATTTGAATTAATGATAAGAAAATATTGCTTGCCAATTTTACTCAAAAGAGGTTTGTTGAACTTAGAGATTTTATCTTCTATATTTTTTAGCTTTGGTACTTCATAGTTTAGTACTTCCCAATTATTACTTTCGTTCCATAACTGATCAACAGATTTTACTGTATAACTATAATTAACTTTATCATGATCAGATATTGAAATACTCGTTGAAGTTAAATTACTTGGTAGAACCTTAAGCAGTTTCATATAGTTTTTCTTAGTTGGATCATCTAATTGGTATAATGATAAATACTTAACATTTTTATATATGCTACTGTTTAATTCCCATTCAATTGATAGTTTGTTTGAATGATTTTCATCTAAAGATATTTTTGCATTGATCCCTGGTAATGAATCGGTTCTCATAATCCAATCCATTTTAGGAGGCAAAACTTTTTCATCATATTCACTTATATCGATATCTTTTATGTTGCTGTACCTGAAAAAGGCAGTACCATTAGCATTTTTTAATCGTGTTATATTTATCTCTTCACTCAATTCGTCCACTATACTTTGTCTGTAAGCAGCAATTCCAATGATTACATTTCTATCATAAGAATTCGAAATCCAATCTTCAACTAAATCTGGGAAACGCGGATTGTTATTAATATCCCAATAAATCTGAGGAACAGCATAATCAATATATCCTTTGGAAAGCCATTCTCTTGAATCTTGATAAACATCATAATACCCTTGAAGCCCGCGTGCATTTGAAATATTTTTATAAATACCAATCGGTGTTACACCTAGTTTAATCATTGGATTTGATGTTTTAATTTTCTTGCTTAGCTCATCGATAAATGTATTAATATTCTCTCTGCGCCAATCGTTAATATCTTTTCCATTTCCATAAACTGAGTAAGACTCCGTGTCATGAATTGGTTCTTGAGGATATCTAACGAAATCAAGCTGAACTCCATCAATTTCATAGTCTAATACTAATTCGTCAATCACATCAATTAAATATTGTCGAACTTCAGGTATACCTGGATTAAGCCAAAGCGATATACTACCATTTTCCTCATCCTTTTTGTACACCCAATGAGGATACTTAGTACTTACATGCTTTTCATTTTCCAGAATAGAAATATCACTGGTATTAAAACAGCGCATTGTATTGATCCATGCATGTATTTCTAATCCTCTTTTATGAGCTTCATTGACTGCAAACTCAAGTGGATCATAACTACCAAACTCATCTACCTTACCAGTGATATACGGGGAAAAAGGTTCAAAAGAACTTTGGAATAAA
This sequence comes from Bacteroidota bacterium, assembly GCA_039714835.1. Classification (GTDB taxonomy): domain Bacteria; phylum Bacteroidota; class Ignavibacteria; order Ignavibacteriales; family Melioribacteraceae; genus SZUA-22. The sequence goes on from JBDLIN010000118.1 coordinate 1,496, forward strand.
GTAGTCCCGTTACTTCGAACTTGGAGATAAATTGTATTTAAATTTTTACTTTCAATATCATCAAAAATCTCAAGCAACGATTTTTTTTGTTCTTCTTCATCAAATGTTGGAGGAGGCCAATCAAGTCTGTAATTTGTTGATATCCAAACTGCTCTTGTTTCCCGAGATGATTGAGCAACTTTATCTAATGGGGTTAAGACTAAGTATAAAATTAAGATTATTATTAAATGCTTCATAGATGAATTATTTAAATACAGAAGTTCCTTGTTTTAATGCAAACAATATATCTCTTTCCTTAGCTTCAACATCTATTACAATTTTTCCAATATCCTTTATCAAAACAAACTTGATTTTACCATCTCTATTTTTTTTATCTCGTTTCATAATGGAGATGCTTCTTTTGTAATCAATGTTGGAAATTTTAACTAAATGTTTTACTTGAAGAAGTAAAGAAGAAAGATGTTCAAACTTTTTTGCATCAATTAGATTTAATCTTAATGATAAATAAAGAGAACACATAATACCAATAATTACCGCATGTCCATGTTTAATTTTATGGTTCTGTTCAACTTCCAATGCGTGTGCAAATGTATGTCCGAGATTAAGTATCTTTCTCGTCCCAGTTTCCTTTTCATCGTTTACAACAACATCTCCCTTAAATCTTACTGATTCCTCTATTACCTTTTCTAAAGTCTCATTATCCTTATCTATTATGTTGTTAATATTAGATGAAACGAAATCAAAGAATTTTTTATTTGTTAGATATGCATATTTCACAACCTCGCCAAGTCCGGAAATCATTTCAACTTTTGGAAGTGTCGACAGAAGACGGGAATCAATTAATACAAATTTTGGTTGATTGAATGCCCCAATAATATTTTTAGTCTCCCCAAAATTAATTCCGGTTTTACCTCCTACAGAACTATCAACTGCAGCTAAAAGAGTTGTTGGAATTTGCACATATTGAATACCGCGAGAATAAATTGCTGCAGCAAATCCAGTGATATCACCAATTATTCCTCCTCCTAAAGCAATAGCTAATGAATCACGACCATATTCATTTTGTAAAAATTGTGTAAGAATTTTTTGAAGTGTCACAAATGATTTTTGTTTTTCAGTTGCAGAAACTACAACTATATTTAATTTCCCCTTAAATGATTTATTAAGTTGATCAATTTCTGAACTTCTAATTTTATACAATTTTTTATCAACTACCAGCATAACATTTTTATACAGATTTAGCTTATCACTAATCTTATAAAGTTGGTTAAAAATATCATGACCCAAATGCACGTCATATGGAGTTTGCGGAACTGCTATTTTAATTCTTTTCATGAATATACTTTCTAATAGTTTTAACTAAATTATCAACAGTAATACCAACTCTTGTTTTATCAGTATCAATAGAGAAATGAGCCTGTGCATAAAATGGCTCTCTTTCTGATTGGAGTTTTTTAATTCTTTCTATAAAGTCTTTTGGTTTTGCAGTATCAGAAAGTACCAAGTCTCTAAATATTGGCCTATCAATTTTATTTTTTATTCTCTGGTATATCATTTCCGGTGATGATTTAAGATATATAATTTTTCCGGTTTTTTTCATTAAATCTAGATTTTTTGGATTGACTATTGTCCCACCCCCAAGAGCAAGAACTAAACGCTCATATTCTGAAAACTTCGCCAATAACTTATATTCAAGATCTCTAAAATAATCCTCACCTTTTTGGCTAAAAATATCAACAACCGGCAAACCCTCATATTTTTCAATTTCTATATCCAAATCTTTAAACGTCCAACCGATCACATTTGCTAAAATTGGACCGATAGTACTTTTTCCGCTGGTCATAAATCCAGTTAGATATAAGCGTTCTATTCTTGAACTCATTCTTTAAAGATAAAATTAAATTATAATGATAATCATTATTATAAAATAAACAAAAGCTACAATTCTTTTGGACTGCTATATATAGAGAAATTTATTGTAAGCACAAAAAAAAGCCGTGAAAAAATTTCACGGCTTTTCTAAAATCTTGTGTCTATTATCTAATTATCTATAAAACTGATATCTATTATCAACAATATCAGCTTCTTCTTTGATCTCTTCTATCCACTGTGAGAGCATTGAAGATTTTTTCTGACTTAGGATTATATTCCTAATAGAATTTTTCTGAAGTGAATAAGAAGTAGAATCAAATTCAGTTCTATTAGTAATCCGTAATATAAAACTGCCTCTAGTACCTTTGAACGGTTCGGATATTTGATTCAACGGCATGTCAATCGCTTTTTGAGCAAAAGTATATTCTCTACCTAAAGTTGGAATTACTCCGCTTGGAGGAAAGTTATTTACAGAAGCGACTTTTGCTTTCGAATAAACCTCTTTAGCAGCATTTAAATCACTTCCATCACCTATCTTTTGGCGAATATTCTGTGAGATGCTCATAGCTTCATCAGCTTTCTTTTCTTGAAGCGCTTTATTCTTAAGCACAGTTTCTATATCATCAACATTTTGATATCCAGCCTCTGCTATTTCTGCAACCATTGCAACTACATAACCCGTTTGAAATTTATATACCGGACCAACATCTTCCTTAGCACTTTCAAATGAATATTGAATTAAAGAGCTATTACTTCCCAAACCCGGAACAAAACCAGCATCTTTTTGAATAGGAGTGGTTTCAATAATTTCATAGTCCAATGCATTGGCCTCTTTTTCGAAACCATTCTCTTCGGCTAAATATTGAAAATCACTCGCATCGTTATAAATCTTATCTAAAGTGCTAGCTGATGGAACAACTTTGTTGGTAATACTTTCAACAACAAATTTTTTATTAGTTTTATCAATAACTTTTATAATATGCCATCCAAATTGAGATTTTACTGGTCTTTGGACAACTCCGATTTTACCATTAAAGGCAGCATTTTCAAATTCCTTAACCATCTGTCCTTTCCCAAACCAGCCAAGGTCACCGCCATTTTTACCACTTCCAGGATCAGTTGATTTTTCAATAGCCAGTTGTGCAAAATCCGCTCCATCTTTTATCTCTTTATAAATATCTTTAGCCTCTTGTTCATCTTTTATGAGAATATGAGATGCTTTTACGAGCCTATCTTTTGTTTTAATACTTTTAGAAACTAAATAGACAAGATATTCATCATTAGCTAAAACTGGTCCAAGAATACTACCTGACTTAGCATTAGCTATCAGATCTTGAGCAGCATTTGGAATTTGAGATACCTGCAGTGTGTCTTTTGAATACGGTTTATCAGAATATATTTCCACATAAGTTTTGAATGAACTCGTATCAATTTTGATCTTTTCTATAATTGCTTCAAGATTTTTTTGAATTCCAACTGTATCACCGTGAGAAGGCAAAGTTTTGAACAGAACATATTTAAGTTTCCGTTTCTCCTCAACTTTATAATCTTCCTTATTCTTATTGTAGTATTCCAAAATTTCTTCATCAGTGATACTTACTGATGAATCAGTAATACTTGAAATTGGAACGAGAACATAGTCAGCATTCATTTTAATATTATCATCAGAAAATTTTCGCTGAATTTCATCGTCAGATACAACGATTGAAGCTGAAATAAAACTTGTGAGTTTCTCTTGCAGTAACTGCTCTTTTACTTGATCTTCAAGTTGAAGTACCGCTTCTCTATTTTGAGGATTATAGATTGCTGCATCGTATGCTTGTCTATTAAATTTTCCAGTCGAATCAATAAAATATTGGGTAACTGACTGTGGAGGATTTGGGCCTAAAAGAACATCTTTAATTTCTTCTGGCGAAACTGTTAATCCATATTCATTTATCTTTTGTTCCATAAGAGTCTGGTTTACAAAATTGTCCCAGACTTGATTTCTAAACTGCTCCATTTGGCTTTCGGGAATTTCTTCTCCAGTTTGCTGAACTTGAAATTGTCTGTACCTATCAATCAGATTTGCAAAATCTTGGTAAGAAATTTCTGTTCCATTAATACTACCTACATTATTAGCTCTGTTACTAATAATCGATGATATCTGAGAATCTGAAAGGACCATAAATATCACAAACAATCCACCAACCGTTATTATAAACCATGGAGCTAAACTCCTCATCTTGGCCATCATACCCATATAAACTAGACCTCCACTAAAACTATTTTTTAAAAAATTTCGATTTTAAAGTTAGATAGGTTTAGACTTAAAATCAATGCTTTTAATTAGTTACAATTCCTATATGCTGATAATTAAAGCAACAAACGACTTAGTTAATATCCATAAAATAGATTCACAGTTATTGCAAATAGAATGTAAATACCGTAATTTTTCATATATAATTTTAAGCACACACCGACTAATTAGAGATTTTTAAATAATGATGAAAATAATATGGAAAAAGAAAAATCCAAATTAAAAAAGCAGATAAGAAATCCAATATTTTGGGTGGTTACACTATTCATTTTATATATGTTTATTGGATTTATAATTATACCTTTTATTGTACGTGGACAGATTGTTGACTTTATTCAAGATGAATATAATCGTGAGGCAAGAGTAGAATCTGTTTCATTTAATCCTTTTAATTTTACACTTTCAGTTGATGGATTTTTAATGGACGAAAAAGATAGGGGAATTTTTCTAAAATGGGGTCACTTTCATGTCAATTTAAATTTTTTCCCACTGTTTAGTAAGGAGATAGATATTGAAGAATTACAATTTTCCCATCCTGATGTTACCTTAATAAAGAAGAGAGAAGGATTTAATTTTTCTGACCTCATTCCACCAGAGGAAGAAGCAGATACTTCAAAAGAAGAAATGGATTGGGATATTCTTATCAGGAAATTAGAATTACAAAAATTGAACGTTTATATTCAAGATAGATCTGTTGAACCGTTTGCGGAGATCCATATTGACAGTATTGATATTTTGCTAACAAATATTCATCCATTTACTACAGATACTACAAAATTCACAGTTGAGTTTGAAATTCGAGAGGGTGGTTCTGGTTCTATTGAGGGTATATTCACTCAAATTCCTATGTTAACAGAACTTTCGTTAGATATTGATTCAATATCTATTTTACCTAGTCAACCATACGTTTCTCAATCCGCATATTTAAGAATTGATGGAGGAGAAATAAATGCCGAAGGAAACGTTCATTTTGAAATGAATGAAGATAGTATAGCTATAGCCTCTTATAACGGTACTATGGGAATGAATAACTTGAATTTATTTGATACGCAAAAAGAAGAAAAATTCCTTGCCTGGAATAGACTAGAAAATGTTGGAGTAGAAATAAATTCAGAACCTGTTTCTCTAAATGTTGATAGTATATTAATTGATGGGCTTTATTCACGAGTTGCTATTGCCGAAGATCAAACAATTAATGCTATTGATGTTTTTGAGCCAACTTTTAGAAATACTGATACAACTTCGGTTGAAGAAAGTGATTCATCAGACCATAAATTTGACTTAGGAATAATTAATATTTCAAATAGTGAAATGTATTTCTCAGACTTTAGCTTACCAATTAAATTTGCTGTGAGAATACATTCCCTCAACGGAAAAATAGGTGGTATCTCAACAGGAAATCCAATAGGAGCTATTATAGATATGGAAGGTACGGTTGATGAATACGGATACACAAGAATTGAAGGAAATATGGATCCATTTGCTCCACTAAACTATACAAACATAGCAATGAATTTCCATAATATCGATTTGACCGAAATGGATGGTTATTCTGCTAAATTCGTTGGGTATGAGGTTGATAAAGGAAAACTTTCCCTTGACCTCGAATATTTGATTAAAAATGGAATGCTGACTTCGAGTAACCAAATCTTTTTTAATCAGTTAATCCTGGGTAAGGAAGTTGAAAGTGAGGAAAGTCTTGGACCAATAATTAAATTGGCTATTGCTTTATTACAAGACAGTGAGGGAAACATTGATATGGACATAGAAGTAGAGGGAGATTTAAATGATCCTGAAGTAAGTACAGGAAAATTAGTCTGGTGGGCAGTTAAAAGAGCTCTAACAACAATAGTCACGGCTCCATTTCGTTTCCTTGGAAATTTACTTGGAATAAGTAACGGAAATGAACTTGAATTTGTCGATTTTAAAGTGGCTGATACTTCCCTTGCACCTCATCAAATTGAAAAATTGGTTAGTATGACCAAAGCACTTAATAAAAGACCTGGTTTAAGCTTAGGAATCTATGGTGCAGTTGATACAGTTGCAGATAAATATAAGATGCAAAAAATTAAATTTGATAGTCTTTTTACTTTTAGATTAAAAGAAGCATCTAGTGATGAGAGTATAACTACTGCATCCGCTGATCAGGAATTGAGGCGAGAAATACTTGAAACAATGTACTCGGAAAGCTATAGTGATAGTTTGTTGAATATTTTAATCTCTCATCATGTAGATAGTCAAAATACAGAGAATATTTCAGCAGCCAATATTGAAGATAGTGATCTCAAGAATATTAGAGATTATTTTAATGATTTAACTGAAAATATTATCGCTAAACAAAATATAAGTTATTCTGAATTGTTGAAATTAGCATCAGAAAGAGCCGAAAAGATAAATGATTTTCTTATTATTAAACAAAAACTACCGAAAGAAAGAATTGCAATTAAAGAAAATGAAATTTATGAATATGAGGATGATGACTGGGTTAAATGCAGGTTAGAACTTGGAGCATTATAAATCAAATTGAGTGTTTAACCTTCAAGGTTTCACAAAATGAAGATAAAAACTAAACAGAAACATTGTTAATACTAATTTCAGATGAGGAAAACCTTTAAGGTTTCAAACTAAAATTTTCAAAATTTTAATTTGAATACACTATAATTATTAATTCACAAACAAAGGAGGTAGTCATGCCAACAACAACTGATAATTTAAAAGAAGCATTTGCTGGTGAGAGCCAGGCAAATCAAAAGTATCGTGCTTTTGCTGAAAAAGCAGAGAAAGATGGATTCCCAAATATTGCTCGTCTATTTAGAACAACTGCAGAAGCTGAAAAGATCCATGCAGCCGGACATTTAAAAGCATTAGACGGAGTTGGATCGACTGCTGAGAACCTACAAGCAGCGATTGATGGAGAAACTTATGAGTTTGAAAATATGTACCCCCCTATGCTTGAGAAAGCCGTTGAAGAAGGACATAGAGCTAAAACGATGTTCAAATATGCTGTTGAAGCTGAGGAAGTCCACGCAAAACTTTATTCATTAGCTCTTGAAGCTGCTAAAAACGGAGTAGATCTAACTGAAGTAGATTTTCATCTCTGTCCGGTATGCGGTTACATTGAATTTGGAACTCCTCCAGAGAACTGCCCTGTATGTGGTCTTAAAGGTGAAAGATTCGTTCAAGTATAAAATTGTGTTTTACTTTTTTACAGTGATTGAAATTATTTAGTAAAGACGAGACATGCTGTAAATAATAATATTTAATAAAAACCTCCGAGGTTTTTGCTTTCCTACCAATCTTCAGATGTGAAACCTCGGAGGTTTATTGAAAAATCAATTGACTACCACCTTCTTACAGAGGAAGTAGTGACTATCAATTCCCAAGAAACTCAAATTAACTTTTCTTAAATTCTACATCCAAAATATTGAATAATAATTAAAGGAAGAATAATGAAGGTAAAAATTATGATAATGATAGCAGCATCTGTTTTACTTAATGCATGCGGAAATGTAGAGAACAATCCCCTATTAGAAAAATGGGATACTCCATTTGGCACACCCCCATTTAATGAAATTAAAAATGACCAACATTTGCCAGCGTTTAAGGAAGCAATTGAATTACATAATGCTGAGATCAACAAAATTGCTAATTCAACTGAAGAGCCGTCCTTCACAAACACAATCGAAGCAATGGAATATAGCGGTGAAACATTATCCAAAGTTAGAAATGTTTTTAACGCAATGACGGGTGCTATGAATAGTGAAGAATTACAGAAAATTTCAAAAGAGGTTGCTCCGCTATTATCTACGCACAAGGATGATATAAATCTTAATGCCTCATTATTTAGCAGAGCAAAGGCTATATACAATCAAAGGGATACTTTGAATTTAACAACTGAACAGAAAACTTTATTAGATAAGTATTATAAAAATTTTGTCCGTGGCGGAGCAGATCTTAATGATACAGATAAAGAAATATTGAGAAAACTAAATGAAGAATTATCACTTTTATCACTCCAGTTTGGTGAAAATGTACTTGCTGAAAATAATAAATTCGAATTGATAATTGATAACAAAGATGATCTTGAGGGACTCTCGGAAAGCATCAAAGATGCAGCATCAGAAACTGCTAAAGAAAAAGGTTACAAAAATAAATGGGTATTTACTATCCACAAACCTAGTATGATCCCATTCTTACAATATTCTACAAAAAGAGAATTGAGAAAACAAATCTATACTGCTTACTTCATGAAGGGTGATCATAACAACGAGCTAGATAATAAAAAGATCCTTACAAAAATGGCTCTACTAAGGCTGAAAAGAGCAAAATTACTTGGTTATGAAACTCATGCTGATTACGTGCTTGACGAGCAAATGGCCAAAACACCAAAGAATGTCTATGATCTGCTTGACAAAGTTTGGGAACCAGCATTAACCAGGTCTATGGATGAAAGAACTGAAATGCAGAATATGATAAAAGAGGAAGGTAATAACTTTAATCTTGAACCATGGGATTGGTGGTATTATGCAGAGAAAGTTAAAAAAGTAAAATACAACCTAGACGAGAATGAGCTTCGTCCATATTTTGAAGTGAATAATGTGATCCGTGGTGCATTTGGATTGGCAACAAGTTTATTTGGAATTCAATTTGAAGAACGAAACGATATTGAAAAATACCATCCTGATGTAAAAGTATTTGAAGTAAAAGAAGCAGATGGAAAGCACATTGGTATTTTATACACTGATTATTTTCCGCGTGCAAGCAAACGATCAGGCGCATGGATGGATGAATTCAGACGCCAGCATAAAAAAGAGGGAAAAATGATAACTCCAATTATCTACAATGTTGGAAACTTCTCTAAACCAACAGCTGATAAACCCGCTTTACTTAGTCTCGATGAAGTTGAAACCTTATTCCATGAATTTGGGCATGGACTTCATGGGCTGCTTTCAAACTGTACTTATCCGTCGGTTGCTGCTACGGAAACACCAAGAGATTTTGTGGAGCTTCCTTCACAAGTTATGGAAAATTGGGCATTTCATCCTGTTGTTCTGCAATCATATGCAAAGCATTATGAAACCGGTGAAATTATTCCTAAAGAATTAGTTTATAAAATTGAAAACTCATCTCTTTTTAATCAAGGATTTGCCACAGTTGAATTAGTTGCGGCTGCTTATTTAGATATGGACTGGCATACCATAACTGAAAGCAGTGAACTTAATACAATTAAATTTGAAAATGATTCAATGTCAAAAATTGGTTTAATTCCGGAGATAAAACCTCGTTACAGAAGTACATACTTTAATCATATTTTTTCTGGTGGTTATTCTTCAGGGTACTACAGCTATCTCTGGGCTGAAGTTCTTGATGCTGATGCTTTTAATGCTTTTATAGAGAGTGGTGATGTTCTTAACAAAGAGTTAGCTGCCAAATACAGAAAATATATTTTAGCAAAAGGCGGCTCAGAAGATTCTATGGAATTATACAAAAAGTTTAGAGGGCAAGAGCCAAATATTGAACCCCTATTAAAGAGGAAAGGATTAAAATAAGTTAAATATTTCTTCTGTCACTAATAAACTGGTGACAGAAGATTTAAAATTAAGGCAACCTTGAAGGTTAACGAATTATCACTCTCCCAAAGTAGCAACCATAATAGCTTTAATAGTGTGCATTCTGTTTTCAGCTTCATCAAAAACAATTGAATGCTCAGATTCAAAAACATCTTCGGTAACTTCTAATCCATCCATACCATACTTTTGAAAGATCTCTTCACCTAATATTGTGTCTCTATTATGAAAGGCAGGTAAGCAGTGCATAAACTTTACA
>JBDLIN010000119.1:0-11489 GCA_039714835.1 Bacteroidota bacterium
AAAGGCGGATCTATTATTTGGGCTTTCAACTCAGCAAATACTGCAATGAGACAAATATGTGAGAATTATTTGAAGTGTTGATTGTTAAAGATAAAGAAATCCAACTTCTAGCATACATTGATGAAGATTAGAGAAGTTGGGTTTCTAATATCTGAGATAATATTGGATTGTTTCATATTCGACCAGTAATGCTAGCCTCTAACTTCATGAAATGGAAGTCCGTCCGAGAACTCATTTTCTGTCATGCTGAATTTATTTCAGCATCTATTTTTACATAAAAATCAAAAGGATTAGATTCCGGATCAAGTCCGGAATGACATTTCCCCGAGTTCTCGGACAACTTCAATGGTCCATAACGTCCAAGTTACCTTCAAAAAATCATTAAAATCTGAGAAATATATTTAGCATAGTTATTAATGGATTGTTTCATAATCGATTACTATTTTTTAATTATAAAAATTAGGAAATGATCCAACGATGATTGCCGTTATTGATTATGGTATAAATGATACTGACGATTTAGCACAAGCACTTAATACCTTGAACGTTGATTTTAAAATTACTAGAAACGAGCGAGAAATTCTTGATTGTGAAAAGATCATCATTAGTGATTCAACTAACCTTTCAAAAGCAGTAAAAAGAATCCATCTATATAATTTATTTAGTGTCCTCCGTTTACAAAAACATCCAGTTCTTGGGATTTCAATGGGAATGGAATTGCTTTGCAATACGACAAATGATGGAATTACTTGTCTAGGTCTGATTCCTAGTGAATTAAAACAAAAAAATAATGATGAAATAATTGAGTCTGAGGGGAAGTGGGAAACGGTTCATCAATTGAAGGCTTCACTATTATTTGAAAACATTCCTAACGATTCTAAATTCTTTTTTAATAATTCCTACTACACTGAGTTAAGTGATTCTACAGTTGCTACTGTAGGGAACAGCGAAAAATACTCAGCTGCAATTATAAAGGAAAACTTCTATGGTGTACAATTCTTACCTGAGAAATCTGGAGAGTATGGATGTCAACTTCTTGATAATTTTATTTCAATGTGTTAAATCACATTTTTTAATTTCTATCCATAGTATTTAAAAGTCTATTTTGATATTACTTCACCCCTTTTTATATTTATTTACAATATATTTCTAAACAATTCAAATTATTCACATGAAAGAAAAAATTTATATTCAGGATCTCTCCAAACATATTGGTGAGGAAGTTACATTAAAAGGCTGGTTATATAACAAGCGTTCAAGCGGGAAAGTAAAATTTTTAATTTTAAGAGATGGAACTGGTTATCTCCAATGTATAGTGTTCAAAGGAAATGTAACACCAGAAATTTTTGAGTTAGCAGATTCAATTAATCAGGAAGCATCATTTGAGGTAACTGGAACAGTTAAAGAAGAACCTCGTGCTGTTGGCGGATTTGAGTTGGATGCATCAGATGTTAAGTTGATCTCTCCATCTGAAGATTATCCTATAACTCCTAAAGACCACGGTATAGAATTTTTGATTGATCATAGACATCTATGGCTTCGATCAAAAAGGCAAGTTGCAATTATGAAAATTCGTCACAGAATATCTAAAGCTATACGTGACTTTTTTGATGAGAGAGGATTTACTCTTTTTGATCCGCCTATCATTACTCCTAATGCGAGTGAGGGAACTTCAACTTTGTTCGAAATGGAATACTTTGATCTAGGGAAAGCATATTTAACTCAATCAGGACAGCTATACGCTGAAGCCGGCGCTTTAGCACTTGGAAAGGTTTATACTTTCGGTCCAACATTTCGTGCTGAAAAGTCAAAAACACGTAGGCATTTAACAGAATTTTGGATGGTTGAACCTGAGATGGCTTTTTATGATCTTGACGATGATATGGATTTAGCAGAAGAATTCATAGAATATATCGTTCAATCAGTATTAAATGATAATAAAGCTGAACTTGAAATATTGGAAAGGGATATTTCGAAATTGGAAAATATTAAAAGACCTTTCCCACGCGTATCTTATGACGAGGCAGTAAAAATGCTGAAAGAAGATGGAGTTGATTTTGAGTGGGGGAATGATCTTGGTGCTGCTGATGAAACTTTAATATCTGGTAGGTTTGATAAACCAGTGATGGTTCACAGATATCCTTCTAAGATTAAAGCTTTTTATATGAAGCGCGATCCTGAAAATGAAAATCTTGCTCTTGCGGTTGATGTCCTTGCTCCGGAAGGTTATGGTGAAATTATCGGTGGAAGCCAGCGTGAGGATGATTATGACAAACTAGTCGAAAGGATTGAAGAGCATGATCTACCGTTGGATTTCTTCAAATGGTATTTAGACCTTCGTAAGTATGGCTCGGTTCCTCATTCAGGTTTCGGTTTAGGTCTTGAGAGAACTGTTACATGGATCTGCGGTATAGAACATGTCCGAGAAACAATACCTTTCCCAAGAATGATATATAGAAATACACCATAAATAATTGGAATAATTATGAAAAAAATACTCTTTATTATTATGCTGCTTAATATGTTGATTATGAGCAACATAATAATTGCTCAGGATTCAGCATCATCACATGCAAAAAAGGAAACCGTAGAGGTAATTGAGCATGAACAAGAAGAACATGCACTTCCTGAGCCAATAATGGTTTTACCTTTTGTGATTTTGCTGATGATGATTGCTACTGGTCCGATATTTTATCATCATTTTTGGGAGAAGAATTATCCAAAAATTGCAGTCTTATTAGGAACTATAACTGTGTTTTATTATTGGTTCGTCCTTCATGACACACATTCACTCCTTCATACAGCTGCGGAGTATTTCTCATTCATAGCCTTACTTGCATCACTCTTTTTTGCATCTGGTGGTATAATGATAAAGGTTGATAAAAAAGCTACACCTTTACTTAATGTCGCAATTTTATTTTTTGGTGCCGTCATTGCAAACTTGATTGGAACTACAGGTGCTTCAATGTTGTTGATAAGACCTTTCTTAAAAATCAATCAAGATAGAGCAAAACCATATTTAATAGTATTCTTTATATTTATTGTCAGCAATATTGGTGGAGCGTTAACTCCTATTGGTGATCCACCTTTGTTTTTAGGATTTCTGAGAGGAGTAGATTTCTTCTGGTTCATTTCAAATATGTGGCACATTTGGCTACCAACGGTCATATTGATTTTAGCCATATTCTATGTAGTTGATTCTCGTAACAAATCTGAAGATCCAGAGAGAGAGTATACAGGAAAATTTGAGTTTAAGGGAGGTAAAAATTTAATCTACCTTTTAATAATTTTATTAGCAGTATTTGTAGATCCAAATGTTATGAGTTGGGTCCCGAATCTTGCACCATCACCAATTGGGCTTCGAGAGATTATTCAGTTTTCAGTTGTTTTACTATCGTACAAAACAGCTAGCCGAGAAATACTTAAATACAACGAATTTGATGTTGAACCGATAAGAGAAGTAGCTTTCTTGTTTGTCGGAATTTTTGCAACTATGATTCCTGCGTTACAATTAATTGCTCATGAAGCAAATGTATTAGGAGACAAGTTAACTCCAGGATTATTCTTCTGGAGCACGGGTTTACTTTCTGGAGTATTAGATAACGCTCCAACTTATCTCAACTTCTTAAGCGCTGCTCTTGGTAAATTTGGATTGAATATAAATGATCTTGGTGAGGTGAAAGATTTCCAAAATCTTCATAGTATCTATCTCCAATCTATTTCAGTAGCTGCAGTATTTTTTGGAGCAATGACATACATTGGTAACGGTCCAAATTTTATGGTTAAATCAATTGTTGAACGTGCTGGTATCAGGATGCCTAGCTTTTTCACTTATGTCGTGAAGTATTCATTACCGATATTGATTCCTGTATTTATAATTGTTTGGTTAGTATTTTATCTATAGAGAGGAATAAATGAAAACATTAAATGAAGTATTAGAAAATGGTAACGGTGGTTTACATTATGGAAGTCGGGTATTGCTTCCTTTTGCTGCAGAAATCTTAAAAATAGTTATAGGACATGAGATTATAACTGATTTCAGTAAGAAGCAACATGGCGCTTCTGTAAGAATTGCTGCCGATTATACTGAGATCTATTTTTGTGATTATAAAAACCTTGAAGAAGAATTAGCTAGTTATGAAGTTATTAAAGTTGTAATAGTTGAGCAGGGGAAAGATATATTTGATTTTAAAAATCATGTATCTCTTGAGCTTGACCCAGAAGAAAAACACCGTTTAAAGATTGCAAAAATTGGTGATGACTTAATATTTTTTGAGTAAAGAAAATGATACCATTATTTAGTAATAAACAAGTTCGAGACGCTGATAAATATGCTGTGGAAAAATTAAAACTTCCTGGTATAGCATTAATGGAAAATGCATCGCTAAGTATTTTTTCATATTTGAAGGAGTATTTCCCATCAGCTAAAAATGTTGGGATAGTATCCGGGAAAGGCAATAATGGCGGTGATGGTTTTGCAACTGCGCGGCATTTGTTAAATAATAATTACAACGTTTTAATAGTGTTTATTGGGAAGGAATCCGAATTAAAAGGTGATGCGCTTATTAATTACAGAGTATTAAAAAATCTAATCAAGAATCATACATCATCAAAATTGAAGATATTCTCTTCACAAAGCGATCTCAGAGAACTGAAAAATTGTGATGTAATTATCGATGCACTTTTAGGGACCGGAACAAAAGGTGAGCCAAAACACCCATACGATAAAATCATAGAATATATAAACCAAATAAACTCACCAAAGATTTCGGTTGATTTACCTAGTGGTTTGAATTTAGATAACTCTACCGGTAATACTATAGTCAATGCTGATCTTACAGTTACACTGGCGGATTTTAAATCTGGTTTGTTTTATGGAAAGGGTTATAAGCATGCTGGTAAGGTTGTAAAAGGTTCGATTGGTATTGGTTCAGAATATTTCAACCAACAGAATGTTTCAGAGTATTTAGCAGAACCTGAAGATGCTTACAAGGGATTACCAATAAAAGAGAGGACTTTACATAAGTATTCGAACGGAAAAGTTTTAGTAGTAGCTGGGTCTGGAAATTATCCTGGTGCAGCAGCGCTAACAACAAACAGTGTCCTAAAAGCCGGCAGTGGTGCGGTGTTCTTAGCATATCCAAAAACTGTAAGATCTTTAGTTGTTCCAAAATTGGATGAAGCAATATTGTATCCTTACGATGATAAGGGGAGTGAAATATTTCAAAGTTTAAATGTTGAGGAATTAAAGAATAAAATTGAATGGACAGATCTAATAGCAATAGGACCGGGTTTAGGCAGAGATCCAGAAACAATTAAGGCAGTCGAATTACTTTTAAAACATTCATCAAAAAGACGGTTGGTAATTGATGCTGATGCTATTTATGCCATTGGAAAGATAGGATTAAGTAAGATAAACTTGAAAAATTCTGTTTTAACGCCTCATCACTCTGAGTTTGCTGGTCTAATCGGTATTTCTGTTGATGAACTTCAAAATGATATTATAAAATATGGTAAGAGTTTTGTTCGAAAATATAATTGCTCTTTAGTTCTGAAAGGAGCACCGACTTTGATCTTCAGTACAAGTGGTGATGTATTAATCAATTCATCTGGAAATGTTGGAATGGCAAAGTTCGGAACTGGAGATGTACTTACAGGAGTAATTGCTGGAATGTCGTCTAAAGCAGTAAACTTTGAGGAAGCAATAATCGCTTCAGTTTACTTGCATGGACTTTCGGCAGATCTTCTACTAGAAAAATATACAGAATACGGAATTACACCAACTTTAATCATGGAAAATTTACATAATGCAATTAGCTTCCTTAGGAATTCGTTTATATAAACTATTCGAATCTCATAAAAGAAAATTTATATATATACCATTGGCTTCATACTGGTTATTGATTTTTGTTCTTACATCTATTCCTGGTAAGTCGCTACCTAAAGTGTTTTTAGGTTTAACTGATAAAGCGAAACATTTTGGAGCATATTTATTACTAAGTTTTTTACTTAATTTAGCTCTGCATTTTCAGAAAAAATATAAGTTTCTTACAAAAAAATCAGCAATTTCAACCTTATTAATTGTATCTCTTTATGGGATACTTGATGAAATTCATCAGATATTTATACCAGGTAGATACTTTGAGTTATTTGACTTCTTAGCTGACGTTTTGGGAGCTATTTTTGGAATATTAATTTCACATTGGATTATTCAGCAAAACAAGAAAATCATTTCATATAATGAGGAACTTTAATAAGCTGTCTTTGTAAAAAAAGAAAAGCAGTATTGACAATACGGTGATCATTTAATAACTTTCATTACTTAAATTCTCTAAAAGGAGGAAGTTGTGGCGCTAAAAAAGAACCCAAAGGTTGATCTCAAACTCAAATATCAGCGAATCTGGGAGATCAGTTTAATAATTGCACTTGCAATTATGATCCTAGCTTTTAAATTTTTCCCTAAATTTGATAAAGAAGTAATAAAGATCGATGCTCCTCAAGAATTAATTGATGTGGAAGATGTTGAAGCTACTAAGCAAGAACAAGCTCCACCACCACCACCAAAACCGCCTATTCCAATTGAAGCTCCAACTGATGATGTTTTAGAGGATGTGGAAATTGAATCTACAGAATTGGATGAAGAAGCTGTTATTGCTGCACCGCCTCCACCTCCACCTAAAGAGGAAGAGTCAGCTGAACCCGTATTCTTCGTTGCTGTTGAAGAGATGCCCGAACCAGTCGGTGGTATTGCAGCTATTCAATCAAAAATTGTTTATCCTGAAATAGCTAAAAGAGCAGGTGTACAAGGAAGAGTATTTGTTAAAGCATATGTTGATGAAAATGGAAATGTTACTAAAGTTGAACTAATCCGTGGTATTGGTGCTGGTTGTGATGAGGCAGCAATGGAGGCAGTTCAAAGTGTAATGTTCAAACCTGGAAAACAGAGAGGGAAACCGGTTAAGGTACAGGTTACTGTTCCGGTGTTATTCAAACTACAATAAAAGTTTATAAAAGGTATCTATATGATGCTTTAGACTATTTTGAAAGCCTTTCAAATTATTTTGAAGGGCTTTTTTGTTTTTATTTGGAACATATTTAATTCTCATCTGTTAGAAATGATAGTTGCTATTTAAAACATCATTTCATTAAAAAATGAGGTAAATATGGCACTCAAAAAAAATCCTAAGTACGACATTAAGCGTACTTATTACAAAGCTCTTCAACTTGGTATTATTTTTTCACTATCACTTATCATTTTAGCATTTAAATTCCTTCCCAAAATTGAGATCAAATTATTGGAACAGGTGCCGCCACAAGAGATAATGAAAGGAGTAGAACTTCCTCCTCCCATAAAGTATCCTGAAGAACTTCCACCACCACCAAAACCACCAATCCCAATTGAAAGTCCGACTGATGAATTAATGGATGATGAGACAGAGTTTCTATCTAGCGAATGGGATGAAAATAAAGATGCTGATGAAGTTAGACCTCCAATAGTAGAAGATGACGGAGTAGAATCAGAAATTGAGTTTATTGCAGTTGAAAAAATGCCAGAGCCAATTGGAGGAATAGCTGGTATTCAAAGTAAAATTGTTTATCCAGAGCTTGCTAAACGCGCTGGGATCCAAGGGAAAGTATTTGTTCAGGCATTTGTGGATAAATTTGGAAAAGTTTATAAAGTCGAACTCCTTAAAGGAATAGGTGGTGGATGCGATGAAGCAGCAATAGAAGCTGTTTCTAATACTCTATTCAATCCTGGTCGTCAAAGAGGTAAAGCTGTGAATGTGAGGGTGACTATTCCAGTGGTATTTAGATTACAATAATATTTTTACATAATGGCTCTTAATTAGGGCCATTATTTTCGAATCCTTCCAAATTATCAAAATTTTATACTTATAAATTGACTTGATGTTCATAAATGTAATATATAGTTTTGTATATGACCAACTAGTCATTTAATCATTAAAATGAAATTGTTATGACAAGAAAAGAACGAGAAAAAGAATTACGAAAACATGAAATCACTAAAGCTGCATTAAAATTATTTTCTCAGAAAGGTTATAAAGCAACCACTCTTGATGAAATTGCAGAAGAATCAGAGTTTGGTAAAGGTACAATTTATAACTACTTCACGAGTAAGGAAGATATCTATAGGGAAATTATCTTTTCAACGTTAGAACTTCATAAAAAGTTAATTTATACAATAGATCAAGAGAAAGATAATCTTTATGATTTCATACTAGAACTCAATAATCAATTAATAAGATTCAGTTTAAATAATCGTGAGGCATTTCTATTGTTTATTTTCACAGAGATGCATCTATCTCATTCAAATTCTCCTGAAATAATGAAAATTATGGATGATCATCAAAATTTAATGAATGATTTCTTTATTAATAAAGCTGAAGAAGCAATTAAAAGAAAAGAAATAAGAAAAATTGATCCCCAGAGAACAATCAGAATATATAGGGGAATTGTATCAAATTACCTTTATGAATTATTGATGAAAGATAGACTAAATGAAGATGATATTGATTATGAGGCAGAATTTATTGCCGATATTATATTTAATGGAATTATAGCTAAATAAATAGGGAATAATGAATAATATAATTAGAATATTTTTTGCATGGATAATTTTATTAGGTGGTGTATTTGCACAGACAGACAATGTTATTACATTGGAAGAATGTGTAAGAACTGCAATCGAGAACAACCATATCCACAAACAAGCATTGCTTAACAAAGAGAAAGCAGATGAGCAAGTCGATGAAGCAATCGGCACCTCAGTAATGCCTAAAATTGATGGAACTGCTAACTATACAAATGCACTTCAAAGGGGAGTATTTAGAATTGAAACTCCAGCATTTAGTGGAACATTCCCAATGGGATCAAAGCATACTTTAACGGCTGGTATCAGCGTTGAACAACCTCTCTTTACTGGAGCAATGTTTTTAGCTGTTCAGATTGCTGAAACATATGCTGAAGTAACTAAGAAAGCAGCTGATTATTCTGAAGATGATTTAATTTTACAGGTAAGACAAGCATATTACACATATCTATTGGCAGAATCATTTGTAAAGCTTGCCGATCATCAAATAAAGAGGGCTGAAGAAAACAAAAAAAACACTGAAATAATGTATAAAGCTGGACTAATTGCAGAATATGATTACATAAGAGCAAATGTGACATATCAAAATCTGATACCGGAGAAAACCGGTGCTGTTAATCAACAAAAACAAGCAATGAACAATTTAAAGCTTGTAATGGGTTTACAATTAGATCATGCTTTAACAGTTTTAGATTCTTTAGTTTACAATGAAATTCAACTCCCAGAATATCAAGATAAAGTCGATTCACTCATAGCAAAAAATAATTTGATCCAGCAAATGGAGCTTCAAACAGAACTGCAAGACTTAAATGCATCTTATGAATGGACAAAACATTTACCGGAGTTACAAGCGTTTGGAAATTGGCAAACTCAAGCATTAGAGGAACAGTTTACGCCGTTTGACTGGGATTATTTTAACTCCATGAATGTTGGACTATCATTAAGAATCCCAATATTTAAGGGATTTGCAACAAATTCCAGAGTGCAACAAGCAGAAATTGATTTTAAAATTTCTGAGGAAAATCTAATAAATACTAAAGAAACTATAAAAAATAATTTTGAAAATGTAATACTTCAGATTAAGAAATCAGAAGAGCAAGTAAATGCATATAAGATATCAGTCGATCAAGCAGAACGCGGCTATCAGATAGCTATTAAGCGGTTCAACACTGGATTAGGGACTCAGTTGGAAGTAACTGACGCACTTGGTGCTTTAATATCATCCCAAGTAAATTATTTGCAGTCTGTTTATGACTATCAATTGAACCATGCCCGTTTAGATTTAATAACGGGAAAAAATCTTGATGAAATAGAATTTAATTAAAATTAGGGTATAAATAATAATGAAGATAAAATCCTTAGTATCATTAGTTTTAGTAATATTTATTGCTACAACATTAATTAGCTGTTCAGATGAAGAGAACAGTGAGTCAGACAAAAACCAAAATGAAAAAATCAAAGTATCGGTAAAAACTCATAAACTAAAAGCAAAAGAGTTTAGTGATTATATTTCTGCAGTGGGAACAATCAAACCATTACAGAAAGCACTTTTATCTTCAAAAGAAGGGGGAGAGATAATTAACTTTTTGAGAGATAAGGGTGATTACGTTTCTAAGGGTGATACGATTTTAATAATTGATAATGAAATTTTAGAAGCAAATCTACTTGCAGCAAAGGCTCAATATGAACTTGCTCAGATAACATTTGAAAAACAAGAAATGGTTTATAAGGAGAATGTGAATAGCGAGATTCAGTATCTGCAAGCGAAATATAACCTCAAACAGCTAGAAGCGAACTACAAATTAATTCAAACAAGATACAAGAACACATATATAGTTGCTCCTTTCACTGGTATAATCGATCAAAAATATTTTGATGAAGGAGAACTCGCACCTGCCGGGCAGCCTATTTTGTTATTAATGAATATATCCAAAGTTAAAGTTGAAGTTGGAGTGCCGGAAAAATATATCGGAACAATAAAAAGAGGTGATCTAACTTCCATTATAGTAAAAGCTATTAATAAAGAATTTACAGGTAAAGTTAGTTTTGTGGGGAATTCTGTAAATGTAAGCAACCGGACTTTCCCAATAGAAATAACATTACCGAATAAAGGTAGACTTCTAAAACCTGAGTTGATTGCAGAAGTTAAAATTCAAAGCAGCACATTTGATAAAATAATCACAATACCTACTGAAGTAATTTCAAGAGTTGATGGTGGATATGTAGTTTTTGTTTTGGAGAATGGTATTGCGAAAAGTCGCAAAATTGATATTCTAAGAAGGACTTCAAATGAGGTGGCTGTAGCTGGTGGTTTGAACGATAGCGATGAAATAATTGTTGTTGGGTATCAAAATTTAATTGACGGACAAGCCGTAAATGTTGTGGAATAAAGGGAAAAAGAATGAAGATTACTGATGTAAGTATAGATAACAGAACCAGTGTATTTATTTTAATCTTTGTAATAATTATTGCGGGAATTTCCTCCTATATATCTCTTCCTCGAGAAGCATCACCTGATGTACAAATTCCGTTGGTTATTGTAGCAACACCATATTTCGGAGTTTCACCTGAGGATATTGAATCGCTGGTAACTCAACCGATCGAAAAAGAATTAAATGCTATAAGTGAAGTTAAAGAGATCACATCCTCTTCAACAGAAGGATTCTCAAATATCAAAGTTGAATTTGATTCAGGATTTGATATTGATGATGCTCTTCAGAAAGTAAGAGATAAAGTCAATAAAGCAGAATCGGAACTTCCTGATGATATAGAAAAACCTCAGATCATTGAACTTAATTTCTCAGAATTTCCAATCTTTACTTTCAACATTTCTGGTCCGCATGGATTAGTAAAATTAAAGGATATTGCCGAAGATATG
>JBDLIN010000120.1:0-11436 GCA_039714835.1 Bacteroidota bacterium
GACGAAAAGTTATTTGAGTTTCATTTCTCAACATTCCGGATTTGAGGTAGGTATTATATCAGTTGGACCAAAGCGAAGTCAGACTATTGAATTATAATTATTAAATAATATTTGATCTGATAGCTTAGCAGAGTACTTAAAATATTAGTAATTTTCTTCGGTTAATTTTCCAAAGCATAATTAATGAAACCTAAAATGGCTGGTGGACCAGCTTCAGTAAAAATTAAGATTGTTCTCCTAGCAGTTGCAATAATTATTGCTTTAGCAACTTACATTTATACGCAATCCCTAATAAAACAACTTGAATCAAGAGAAAGGCAGATTGCGCACTTATACGCACTGAGTCTTGAACAAATTGCTGATCCAAACGTAACAAATACAGATTTTACCTTCCTTCTCGATGTTATTAAAAGAATCGATTTTCCCTTAATACTCACAGATTCTGTAAATAATGTTATTTTAGGAGAAATGAATGGGGGTGTAAGAAATCTTGAATTAGATTCAACATGGACAGAGACTCAACTATTAGCTTTCTTGGATGAAAAAGTTATTGAATATGGAAGAATAAATGAACCAATCGCTGTTATTGGAGAAGAGAATGTGATATTAAGTAAGATATATTACGGAGAGTCTGATTTAATAACTGCACTTAGATATTATCCGTACCTTCAAATAATATTTGCCCTAATGTTTCTAATTATTGCTTATTTCAGCTTCAGTTATTTAAAGAAAAATGAACAGAGCAACATATGGGTTGGAATGGCGAAAGAAACAGCTCATCAATTAGGAACACCAATCTCAAGTTTAATGGGCTGGAATGAAATACTTAAAATAAATTCCAATAATAATATTAAAGTTGAAGATATATCTGAAGAAATGAATAATGATCTTCAAAGATTAAATAAGATTGCTGACCGTTTCTCAAAAATTGGTTCTAAACCGACTTTCAAGAAAGAAAATCTAAAAGAAATAATATTTAGAGTAGTAGAATATTTTAATAGGAGATTACCTAATACAAGAGAAAATATCAAAATCACTTTAACCAGTAGTAGTGATATTTCCGCCATGATAAATGTTGAATTATTCGAATGGGTTATAGAAAATCTGATCAAAAATGCTCTCGATGCAATCGAAAAGAGAAAGGGTTCAATTACATTTTCTATTAATGAAGATGAAAAGCACATCATTATTGAGGTTGAGGATAGTGGTAAAGGAATAGATTTAAAACATCGAAAAGATGTATTTAGACCTGGTTATAGTACAAAGAAGCGGGGATGGGGATTAGGTTTGAGTCTCTCAAAAAGAATTATTGAAGATTATCATAAAGGCAAAATTTTCGTTAAAAATTCTGTAATAGATCAAGGAACAATATTTCAAATTACATTATTAAAAAATAATGTTTAAAAATTTAGGGGATATTTTTTTACCTTGTAAAAGATATTATCGGTTTATTAACTTTAGTTTATAAAATTATTGAATTTGCTTATTAGAATTTTAAAAATTCTTAATAAAAATTATAATAAGAAGTGTGCTTGCATACAACTTATTATAACAAACTAGGCTGCTGTGGTCTGCCCTCTACCATGGCAGCCTTCCCTCTTTTAAAACGAATCTAAAATTTTTTCATTTAATTCTATACCCTCCTTTTTAGCCAAATAGCTATTTACTATATTTGTTTATCCTTTTTATTAAATACTATTGAGAGATATAAGATGTTTTCATCTAAAACGTATATTGAGAGAAGAAAGCAATTAAAAGAACTAATGAAAAGTGGAATTCTCTTTTTCCCCGGAGCTATTGATACTCCAATGAATTATCCTTCAAACACTTATAAATTCAGACAGGATAGCACTTTCTTATATTATTTTGGAATTGATGCTCCAAATCTCGCAGCTATAGTTGACATCGATAATGATAGAGTAATAATCTTTGGTGACAATAGAGATATAGATGACATTGTTTGGATGGGACCAGAAAAATCTATTGCTGAAAAAGCATTAGAAGTAGGTGTAAGTGAAACTAAATCAATATCTGAATTAGTAGGTACTCTCAAAAGCTATACAAAATTGAGTAAAGATATTCACTTTCTTCCTCAACATCAGGCAGAGATAAAAATTAAATTCAAGGATTGGTTGAATATATCTCCAAATGAAATAACAGAAAAATCGTCAAAGGATTTTATTCGTGCTGTTGTAAAGCAACGCTCCATAAAATCTGAGGAAGAAGTTGCTGAAATTGAAAAAGCGCTTGATACAAGTTATCTTATGAATACATTAGCCATGCGAGCATCCGAGAATGATGTCTTAGAGAGAGAAGTTTTTGGTGCACTTGAAGGACTTGCATTAGGTATGGGAAACGGAGTTTCATTTCCAATAATTTTTTCTGTGAATGGAGAAACCTTACATAATCATCATCATGAAAATATTATGAGGAATGGTGATTTAGCACTTCTTGATTCTGGAGCTGAATCATTACTTCATTATGCGAGTGATATAACACGTACATTTCCTGTCAGTGGGAAATTTACTCAGCAACAAAAGGATATTTATAATATTGTATTAGCTTCACAACTAAAAGCTATTGAATTGATTAAACCAAATGTTAGTTACAAGGAAATACACCTTGAAACTGCAAAAGTAATTGCAAGTGGATTAAAAGACCTTGGACTAATGAAAGGTAATGTTGATGATGCCGTGAAAGAAGGCGCCCATGCACTTTTCTTCCCACATGGATTAGGGCACATGCTTGGTCTTGATGTTCACGATATGGAAGGACTTGGCGAAGGTTTTGTTGGTTATGATGAAGAAACCAATCGAAGTGAACAGTTTGGTTTAGCATATCTACGTCTTGCTAAAAAGCTTCATCCAGGTTTTGTTATTACGGTAGAACCTGGTATCTATTTTATTCCTCAACTTTTTAAGAACTGGAAAGCTGAAAACAAACACAATGATTTTATCAACTATAGCAAGGTTGAGGAGTTTTTGGGTTTTGGAGGAATTAGAATAGAAGATGATGTTCTTGTTACAGAAACATACAATAGAGTTTTGGGAAAATCCCCTATCCCAAAAACAATTGAAGAAGTAGAAGAAGCATGTGGGAAGTAATTTTACAATAATAACAAATCAATAATTGTAAATAAGGAATTATAATGGGCAAGGAATCTTATACCAAACTTTATAATGAACTTATTAAAGAACTGCCAAAGGAAAGATTATTTACTGATGAGTTAAATCGTCTTGCTTATGGAACTGATGCAAGTTTTTATCGTCTTGATCCAAAAATTGTGGTAAAGGTTGAAAACTCGGATGAAGTACAGTTTGTT
Organism: Bacteroidota bacterium; assembly: GCA_039714835.1. Classification (GTDB taxonomy): domain Bacteria; phylum Bacteroidota; class Ignavibacteria; order Ignavibacteriales; family Melioribacteraceae; genus SZUA-22. The sequence goes on from JBDLIN010000120.1 coordinate 3,323, forward strand.
ATTGAGCAATGTTACCAAGCGAAAATACCAATTACATTCCGTGCTGCTGGCACATCACTTTCTGGACAAGCAATTTCTGATTCTGTTTTAATGGTTGTTGATAGAAATTGGAAGGGATACAAAATCTCTGATGATAAAGAATTCATTTCACTCGAACCCTCCGTTATTGGCAGTTTTGCTAATGCATATTTAAAACCATTTGATAAAAAAATCGGTCCTGATCCAGCTTCAATAAATGCAGCTATGATTGGAGGAATTGCAGCTAATAATGCAAGTGGAATGTGCTGTGGTACTGCACAAAATAGTTATAATACTCTTGAGAGTATGAAAGTGTTTCTACATGATGGAACGTTTTTGGACACTGGTGATAAAGAATCTGTTGAAGTATTTAAAAAATCCAATTCAGATTTGATTAAAAAAATACAGCAGCTTCATACTGAAGTAAATACTAATGAAGAACTAGCAAGTTTAATTCGTCATAAATACAAAATGAAGAATACAACTGGCTACAGTATTAATTCATTAGTTGATTTTTCTGATCCAATTGATATCCTTCAGCATTTAATGATCGGTTCGGAGGGAACTTTAGGATTTATATCTGAGATTACATACCATACGGTGCTTGAAGCACCTCATAAAGCAAGTGCACTAATTCTATTTAAACATATGCGTGATGCATGTAAAGCAGTATTTACTCTTAAAAAACAAGCAGTTGACGCAGTTGAAATAATGGATAGAGCAGCGCTTCGTTCTGTGGAAGATAAAGATGGTATGCCAGAATATTTAAGAACATTGGATGAAAGCGTAACTTCACTTTTAATTGAAACTTCTGCCATTGACTCTTCCGAATTAAACAAACAAATTAAACAGATTGTTGATAGTCTAAATATTTATGACTTAGTATTACCAGTTTCATTTACAGATAAACCATCAGAGTACGCAAAATTGTGGGATATAAGAAAGGGACTTTTCCCTTCTGTTGGTGCAATGCGAGAAACTGGAACTACCTGCATTATTGAGGATGTTGCTTTCCCACTAGATAAACTAGCTGATGCTGCATTGGAATTGCAATCTCTATTTGCAAAATATCATTATGATGAAGCAATCATTTTTGGTCATTCATTAGAAGGGAATCTCCATTTTGTATTCAATCAAGATTTTACTTCTGAAAGCGAAGTGCTGCGTTATAAATCCTTTATGGATGAAGTAATTGAGATGACCGCTGGCAAATATAAAGGTTCACTTAAGGCTGAACATGGTACTGGCAGAAATATGGCTCCATTTGTAAAATATGAATGGGGTGAAAAAGCTTATGAAATAATGCAGAGAATTAAAAATATCTTCGATCCAAATAACATCCTTAATCCTGGTGTAATATTAAATACAGATAAAAATATTCATGTTAAAAACTTAAAACCTTTACCACCTGCTGATGAATTGATCGATAAATGTATTGAATGCGGTTTCTGCGAGAACACTTGTCCCTCAAGAGATTTAACCCTTACACCACGTCAAAGAATTACCATTTACCGTGAAATTACAAGATTAAATAGAAGTAAAAAAGATGTTCATCGAAAAAATGAATTATTAGATTTGTATGAATACAATGGGATTGAAACTTGCGCTACAGACGGTCTTTGTGCACTTACTTGTCCTGTAAATATTGATACTGGTAAATTTATAAAACATCTCAGAGAGGAAGCAGTTACTCCAAGCAGAAAAACAATTGGTAATGTTCTAAGTAATCATTTAGCATTTTTATTATCATTTGGTAAAGTTGCATTAGATTTAGTTCATACTGCTCATATAGTTCTAGGCTCAAATCTAATGGAGTTTATTGCAATAACTAAAAAGAAAATATTCGGTAAAAACTTCCCATTATGGAATAGATGGATGCCAAAAGGGGCAGATAAATTACTTCCTGGAGAAATCTCTGAAGAAGTTGACAAGAAAGTTATTTACTTCCCAAGTTGTATTAGTAGAACAATGGGAAATGCAAAAAATAGTATCAGTGAAGAATCATTAACAACTGTGACACATCGTCTATTAAAGAAAGCTGGTTACGATATTATTTATCCAGATAATATTAATAATTTGTGTTGTGGTATGCCCTGGCTAAGTAAAGGACATACAGAATCCGGTAATAAAAAGACGGACGAATTAATAGCAGAATTAGCAAAGATTTCTGAAAACGGAAAATATCCAATCTTATATGATACTTCACCCTGTTTACAAACAACAAAGGATCGTATTAAATTAAATGAGAAGAACTACCTCAAGCTGTATGAGCCAGTTGAATTCATTAGTGATTATTTACTTGATGCATTGGAAATAACCAAACAAGATAAAACAATTACTGTGCATGTAACTTGCAGCTCAACTAAAATGGGATTAACAGATAAATTCATAAAAGTTGCAAAAGCATGTACAAAAAATGTGATAGTTCCCGATAACGTTTCATGCTGTGGTTTTGCTGGTGATAGAGGATTCAACTTCCCAGAACTGAACAAATCAGCATTAAAGGAATTGAAACCGCAATTAACAGAATCATGTCACGAAGGATATTCAAATAGTAAAACATGCGAGATCGGTCTTTCCTATCACAGTGGAATAGAATACCGTTCAATTGTTTATCTTGTTGATGAATGCAGCAGATAAATATAGGATAATAAATTATCATTTAACAAAAATGGAAGGATTATGAATAAAACTATGTGGATACTTTTTTTGCTTATTATATCTACAATATTGATTACTGCTCAAGACAAGAAAGAAACTACTGGCAAATTCAGTGGTTATATGGTTGGGGAATATTATAATATATCTGATCATAATAATAAAGATTTAAAAGGTCAACATGGATTCCAATTTCGAAGAATTTATTTTACATACGATTATAAATTCAATAGCAAATTCTCAACAAGATTGCGACTTGAAATGAATAACGATGGAAAATTGAATGATGACGGTAAATTTGATAAGATCGTTATTTCCCCCTTTGTTAAAGATGCATATCTGCAGTATAAATTTGGATTACAGAAAGCTTATTTTGGTATAGCTTCCCCTCCAACTTTTAAGATAATTGAAAAAGTATGGGGATACAGAATAGTTGAGAAAACTCCCCTCGATCTTCAAAAAATGGCTAGTTCAAGAGATTTTGGAGTGGGAATGGCTGGGCAGTTTGATAAAAGCGGTATGATCAAATATCACGCAATGGTTGCCAATGGCTCAGGTAATAAACAAGAGATTGATAAAGGTAAATCCTTTATGGCTTCACTGAGTTTTTGGCCAATAAAAGAATTGGTATTAGAAGGATATGCCGACTATGCTGATAGAGCAGGAGCTGCAGATACTTACATCACTCAAGGATTCTTAGGTTATAATTCAAAAACACTCCATGGGGGTATACAATACTCTCAACAGTTGTTAAAAGCAAAAGATGATCAAAGTGAAGAAATTACTTTAAAGGTCCTCTCCGTTTTTCTTTCCGGAAATATATTAAACAATATTAAATTACTTGGACGTGTTGATAGAATGTTAGAACCAAATCCTAAGGGTCCCGATGTAGCATATACACCTTTTAATGATACAGCAAGTTTTACGGAAATTATTGCTGGGGTTGATATTAGCGTTCATGAGGATATCAAAATAATTCCTAATGTTAAATTTGCTATGTATGATGAAAACAAAGAAGGGAATAAACCTGCCAACGATCTCTATGCAAATATGACTTTCTATTGGAGATTTAAATAGCAATTATATGAAGCTGATTAAAAAAAGTATATTAGTTTTATTTATTCTACTAGGGATATTATCTAACATTTATGCCGGTGGTGTTGTATATCTTGTAATTGGTTCAGATACTGCTATTTGGGCAGGTATGAATACTGCAAAGCATGATAATTATTATGATATTGATCTGTATATAAATCCTAACCGCAACGCCTACCAAGTAATGGATCCATCATTTAGAGATCAGTTTCGAGATTCATATGGTACTCCATTGAAAATGACTTGGTGGATGATGGCTGGAAATATTTTTAGATATGCAACCAACAAAAATGTCCCCGTCCCAAATATCATGACACTTTATCTCATGAAAAAATATCATAGTGAAAATATAATTTTGAATGGTGATGAATTGACCCTCCACTATCATACATTCTATTGGAGTGATTATGATGGTGATGGAACTTACTACTGGAATCAATCAAAAACCTTTTTAGAATCTTTAGATGATTTTAATTTTACTTTAGCTCAATTTCTACTGGAGGAGGAGACATTCCCTGTATCTTTTAGAAGTGGTTGGCACTATATGGATAATGATTGGCAGCATTATTTAGATCAAAGAGTTCTCCCTTATAGTCTGCACAACGATTATCCTGCAAAAAGAACTTTTGATGATGAACCTATTGATAATATATTCGATTGGTCTGAAGCTCCATCTGAGTGGATACCTTACAACCCTTCATATGATAATTATCAAATACCTGGTGATGGAAAATCATGGAATGTTAGATCTGCAAGTTTTCAAAGATCAATTAGAAATAATTATCTTGATTCAATTTTTGCTGCTGCACAAAATGGCACTGATCAGGTTGCATGTATTTGGGCACATCTTCCAGAAGCCGATTTTTTAGATAATATAGTAATCGTTGATAGTTTAGCTCATCAAGCTGAAACCAAATATGATGGAGTTACATTTAAATACTGCACTGCCATTGAAGCAATGCAGTTATGGCAAAATGTAAATGATTTCAATTCTCCTTCTTTAAATATTACAGAAAATATCTCTGGTGAAGATGTCTTTTTTACTATCACTACTGATGAAGAAATTTTTCAAACTCAACCTTTTATCGCAGTGAAAAATATTTACAGTGATTTTGAAGTTGTGGATGCAACTAAAATTAGTGATACAGAATGGAGAACTGTTGAGTCCTTTAAGAAAAGTGAATTAGTTAAGGTTGGAGTAACAGCTACTGATAATACTGGTAATCAAGGTATGGATTTTATCGAATATCTTCCAGCTGATAAGTACATTGATAATACTGATCTTCAATATTCAGAAATTTATGGAAACTGGATAACAAATAATTTAAAATCTTGGGGAATAGATTCGAGATCAGCTCAGTTAAACAATTCCGATTCTGTTTCTGCTGTTTGGATTCATACAATCACAAAATCAAATAATTACAATCTATTTGTTCAAGTACCTGAGATGGATGATCCGGTTGATAGCTTTGATTATATAATTTATCAAAACTCTGTCCCTGTTGATACAATCCAGTTTTCTAGTTCATTAAAACCATTTAATTGGAATTATCTTACAACAATTTACTTTAACGAATCTGATGAACTGAAAGTTCAGTATCGAGCGAGTGCAGATGAGCAACCCGGGAAAAATGCAATTACTGATGTTCTGAAAATATCAGCTTTAGTAAAGGACAAAGAACTAAATGTTGATGAGCAACTGATAGATTTGAAGGAAGTTTCAGTAAACGATACTATAGTTTATCCATTGGAAATATTTAATTATGGAATCACACCCTTAAAAATAAATGGAATAAGTTCACAACGAGGTTCGCTCATTTCTAATTTCTCGTTCCCAATTGAAATCCCAAAAATGAGTTCATTAGAATTTAAGCTGCAATTCTCTTTCACCGAAACTGGTGAATTTATTGATTCATTAATGATTCTAAGTGATGATCCAAATAATACAAATTTAATGTTACCTATAGTTGCATCAGTTCAAGAATATTTTGAAACCGTAGATAATGATGAGACAAACAAATATCAAGAATTTGGTGAGTGGCATACAAGTGTAGCAACTGCTTTTGGAGAATCAAGCAGGTATGCATGGTTAAATGCTTCCCCACTGGCTTCTGCCTCCTTTAATGTAACATTGAGAGAAACAGGGCTTTATGAAATTAAATACATAGTACCTACTACAATTAACTCCACTGATAGAGCCATATATGAAATCAGTATTGGAAGCATTATTATTGACTCAGTTTTAATAGATCAAAATGAAGGTAGCGGATCATGGGTTTCTATTGGGAAATATTTTCTGCCGAATAATGCAGATATAAATGTTAAGATAATTGACAGTGGAGAAAGTACATTGGGCATTGTTCTCCGAGCTGATGCATTAAAATTTGAATTGTTAGAAAAACTGAATAGTATACAAAATCCTGATGATATTCTAAATACTTTCGAACTTGCTCAAAATTATCCTAATCCTTTTAATCCATCAACCACAATAAAATTTCAAATTCCGCATTCCACACATGTTAAAATTCAAGTTTATAATCTGCTTGGAGAAAAGGTTAGAACACTTGTTGACGAATTTCTATCGATGGGAGTGCACTATACTGTATGGAATGGAAAAAAGGATGATGGTTCATTTGTTTCATCTGGTCCTTACTTTTATAGAATACAAACAGATAATTTTAATGAATCAAGAAAGATGATCTATCTAAAATAGGGATTTCAAAGCGATTCATTTAATGTAGGATTAGCAAAGATATCTTCACCGATTAAATGCTTGATGCTCATATTTTCAAGTGCTTTATCTACAGAGTCCTGAATAAGCATCCAAACTGATCGGACTGAGCACTCAGAAGTTATTGTACAAATATTTTCTCCTTTTGAGTGTGTTTTACAGAATTCATCATCGTATAATTTCCCGCCAAGTGCTTTCAATACATTACCGACAAATATTTCTTCAGGAGAACGCGAGAGAGTATATCCTCCAAGATGTCCCCTCTCGCTCTCCAGAAAACCTCCAAGTCTTAGCAATCGCAAAATCTTAGCAGTAGTATGCTCGGTTATCCCTTCTCCCCTACTGATTTCTGGAATGGTTAGAGATTTTCCCATTTCGTAAAAACGAGCAATACGAATTAGACAGCGTAAACCATATTCTTCTTGTGCACTAAATTTCATCGATCAATATTTTATTTTATTCATTTCTACAATCTAATTTTGATTTAATAGAATTTTTGAACCACACGATATTGAATGAACTAACTGCACGTATTTATCAGTCGAAATCGAAGGTCCATCCTTTCCCTCAAGATTATCAAATTGCTCTATTAAAGTTTGAGCAACCTCTTCCGGTGATTTACCTATAATCTCATGTCTTCCCATATGGTAAAGTGCTTTTCCGTTTTGAATGATAGCTAAAGAGGGAGAAGATGGTGCAAATTCATTTAAATAATTTTCTCTTATAAACTCAACAGCATCTCTATCATTTCCTGCAAACGATGTTACGAGTTGATGCGGAATCTTATTATGCTGCAGAGCTAAAGTAACACCAGGACGTGCACTTCCGGCAGAACATCCACAGACAGAATTAATAAAAACCAATTTCGTCTGATCATCTTTTAAAGAGAGAACCTCATCAACTATTTGTGGAGAAAGCATCTCCTTAAATCCAACATAAATAAGTTCATCCCTCATAGGCTGAATAGCTTTGGGATCATAAATCGGTGATTTAGAATTTATATTGTACATCTTATTTCCTTTCTACATGGTTATGTTTAACAGCTTTTCTTAATTCTTAATCTTTCTTCCAAACCTTCAAGGTTAAACTACAGTTAAACATCATTCACTATTATTTCAGACTGAGAGGAGTCGAAGTCTCAATTGGTGACAACCTTCAAGGTTAAACTAAAAATCTAAATTATTGTTTAAAATATTTTTCCTAAATAGAATAACTTTTTAAGTTATGAAAACCTTGAAGGTTATAGAATCAAAGCATTCCCAATTGTAGTTTAGCTTCGTCACTCATCATCTCCATATTCCAAGGCGGCTCCCAAACTAAATCGACAAAGACTTCTTTCAATCCATCTATCCCTTTTATTCTCTGTCTTACTTCACCTGGCAAACTTTCTGCCACCGGACAAGCCGGGGTAGTTAATGTCATTTGGATAATAGCATTAAAACTTTCTGTAACTTCTACTTTATAGATCAATCCTAATTCATAAATATTAACAGGTATTTCAGGATCAAATACGGTTTTTAACATTTCAATTATTTCTTTTTCTAAAAATTCTCGGTCTTTCATTTTATCAATCTATTATTAGTTGCTGAACATCTTTTTGACTTTATAAAGA
>JBDLIN010000121.1:0-11392 GCA_039714835.1 Bacteroidota bacterium
TGAATATGGCGGACGTTTCGGTACACATTGGAATAATGTGGTTTCTTATTCAACTATCGAAATGCCAGACCAATTTCATACAGGTCAGTTTGCTCCGCATATAAAGTCACCCATACTTATGATTGTAGCTACAAATGACGAGATGAATGGGGCAGACCCGGAGGTTACTTATGGAGTTTTTGAAATGATTCAGCAACCTAAAGAATGGATCGATATTGACGGTGGTCATTTCGGACTATTGCATTATCCCGGTCAAATATTTAACAAATCCAGCCAGGCACAAATAGAATTTCTAAATAAATATATATAGTATAGTCTGCAAATACTTATTTACAAAACATATTTTGAGTGCTTTATGAAAAAATAAGAAACTTGATATATGAATAAACAATCGAAGATTATCAGAACATGGAAAGGCTGGACAACAAAAGAAAATGCCAAAATCTATGAAGACTTGCTGATTAACAAGATATTCCCGGCAGTTAAAGAGAAAGGAATTGTCGGGTTCGAAAAAGTGAGTATTGCTATACAGCACAAAAAGGAAGAAGTGGAATTTTTCCTGGTTCTTCAATTCGATTCAATAGATGCTGTCAAGACTTTCGCTGGTGAAAATTATGAAAATGCCTATATGCCTGAAGAGGCTCAGCGGATTTTGTTGAGATATGAAGACACAGCACAACATTATGAATTAAGTAAGGTTATTGCATTTTAAGATGCGATTAAAAGCTTCCTATAGAATATCAATCCCCACCAACCTTTCCTCCCAATCCCGGCACCAAACTGGCTCCAAAGAAAAAACCACCTACAAAATAAATTGTAAGTGGTTGTTTTTCTGTGGGCCCAGATGGGCTCGAACCATCGACCCCCTGATTATGAGTAAGCAATCGGGATTTCCACAGGTTTCCACAGATTTGTATCTCCTTGTACTAGTATAATTTAAGTAGAATAAATGTAAAAGTTTACACTGGTTTACATGGTTTTGTAGAAATTCTGGCACCAAACCACAATAGGTATTCCACTTGACACATCAAGTTTTCAACCTTTGATGAGTTATGGAAAAGCAAATCATCATTGTTATTCATTAAGATCCTTGTTAAACGTCATTTGTGCGAGAATACCTGTATTGTTTGGCTTATTTTGTATTGTTAGGCTTGCTTCATGAATATCCATTATTTTTTTACATAAATGCAATCCTAATCCATAGCCTCCTGATGTTTTTGCTCTTGAGTTATCAGTCCTGTAAAATGGTTCAAAGATGAAGGGTAGCTTCTCTTCAGGAATTCCTGAACCTGAATCATCAATTTGAAGAACAATTTGATCTCCTCTGTCTATCACATTTATTTCGATCGGTGATTTCTCCGAAGAGTATTTTAATGAATTGTCTAACAGATTTTTAATAACAGTTAGGATTCTTGTTTCATCTATTGAGATAGTTAAAGCTGGGGATATAGGAGATACACTAATCCTCTCTACTTCCTTGAAGGATCTGAAGATTGTCTTTGACACCAAATCTTTAACTTTAACTTTACTTAGTTCAAGTTCGAAAACTGAACTATTAAGTCGTGCAGATTCAAGCAATTCATTGATCATTAATTCCATTTCTCCAATATCCTCAATAACAGATCTTTTCTCGTTGGATTCAGGAAGAATTTCTAATGCAAGCTTTGAATTTGTCAAAGGAGTTTTTAGCTCATGACTCACATCATAAAGCAATTGTTCTTTTGCTTGAATCATCTGCTTTATGGCAGTGGTCATCTCATTAAATCCTGTTGCAAGCTCACCAAATTCATCTTTGCTCCTCACGGATATTTTATTTTCCAGATTACCGTTTCGAATTTCATTGACACCATCACTTAACTCTATAATTGGCTTTAAATAGTTATGCATGACAATTAATGCAATAAAAAATATGATGACGATAATTACGATTAGCCCACCAAATAATCCCTTATGAGATTGCATTGATGTAGTATCTGTAAGAATAAAGGTGGCAAATACAAAGAGCAAAGAAACCGTGGCAAATGCAATTGAAAAAATCAATACTGATAATTTTAAAATAATTGAGTTTCTAAATGTTCCTATTCTATGCTTCATAACCAATAAATTTATATCCAGATCCCCAGATAGTTTTTATAAACTCTGGGTTTTTCGAATTATCGCCAAGTTTTTGTCTTAATCGACTTATTAAGGTATCAATTGATCTGTCAAAAACGGACCAATCAATTCCTTTTAAGTCGCTTATTATTTGCTCTCTTGACAAAACTCTCCCTTTCCTCTGTACGAATAAGAGGAGCAAATCATACTCATACGTTGTAAGCTCAAGTTGATTCCCGTCGAGAAGAACTTGCTGTCTATCCGTAACTATTTCTAATCTACCACATCGAATTGTTTCTTTCAGTATTTTCTGATCTGAAGCTCTACGTAAAATTGTTTGGATACGAACCAATAGTTCTCGTGGTTCAAAAGGTTTTGGTAAATAGTCATCAGCTCCAAGTTCTAATCCGACAATACGATCAGTTACATCCCCTCTTGCGGTAAGCATTAATATTGGGATAGAATATTCTTTTCGCACTTCTTTACAAACTTCAAAACCATCCATATCTGGCATCATTACATCAAGGATAATTATATCGGGTAAATCTCTTTTTAAATTTTGTAAACCCTTGACTGGATTAGTATAAGCGATTATTTCAAAATCAAATTGACTAAGATAGCTCTTGAGTAGCTTGATTGTTTTTTCGTTATCTTCAAATACGACGATTTTGTTTTTTGCCATTGGGCCTTGTTTATTAATTATATAACTATTCTTTCTGTAAAGCCACAATTGGGTCTAATCTGGATGCCCTACGTGCAGGGAAAACTCCAAAAATAAAGCCTATTGACAATGAAAAGACAAATGAAACCAGGATAGATGACAATGTAATATGAGTTTGCCATTTTGTGGCAACATCAACTATCCAAGTAATAATAAAACCTATCCCGATTCCTAGAATCCCCCCTGAGAAACCAAGAATTAAGGACTCGGACAGGAACTGCCATATGATATCTCTTTTACGAGCTCCAATTGATAATCGTAAACCAATTTCACTGGTTCTATCTTTTACAGATAGTAGCATTATTGCCAATACACCTATCCCACCTACCAACAAAGAAATACCTGCAACGCCAATTATTAGCCAGTTAAACATCTCTATTGATTCTTTTTGTGCCTTAATAGCGTTTAGTTGATTATTGATAGTAAAATCATTCTTCTTGTTTCGGATATTTAGTTTATGACGATTTCGTAAAAGTGATTCAATTTCTTTTTCAGCTACATACATGTAATTCTTGGTAGCAACCTTCACATATATCTGATTTATGTAATTTACATTAAACACACGTCTTTGTGCTGTTTTAATTGGAACCACGATTTTATTATCGAGATTGGCACCATCAGGACTGACTCCTTTTGAGATTAATACACCGATGACTTCAAAAGGTATATTATCGATTCTAACAGTTTCCCCGATTGGATCTTTGTCATCAAATAGATTTTTACGCACTTCATCGCCAATGACAGCAACCCGTTTTGATAATTTGTTTTCAGTCTCGGTAAAAAAATGACCAACCTGGACAGGAAAATTATTCACATCCGGGAAATCAGACGTTACCCCATAGATCAATGTCTGGGTTGATATTCCATCATATTTTACTTTTAGGGCACCATCTATGCTGGGCATAACAGTTTCAATATTTTCACATTGGTCTGCAATTGCTTGAGCATCCTTTTGCTTCAATGTGGTTACCCGATTCGTTTGCTGAGTCCTTCCAAATACTTTATCTAATTTTCCTGAGTTTATGATGATAAGATTTGTTCCCATATTGGCAAATTTCTTATCTATTTCCTCTCTAGCTCCATTTCCGATTGCCACCATTACAACAACAGCTGTGATTCCAATTGACATGCCTATTATTGCAAATATTGTGCGCGATTTACTCAGGAATAATGCTTTCCATGACAGTTTAATATTCTTATATATTTTCAACATTTCCTACTTAGCTTAATGCTTCAATTGGATCTTGTTTTGCTGCTTTTTTTGCTGGGACAATTCCTGCAATCATTCCAATAGCCACAGGTAATAATACACCTAAAAGTATAGATTGCCATGGAACTACAAAAGTATAATTCATTGAAGATGAAAGTGTTTTTGTTCCAATAACCCCAATTATAAACCCAAGCAGTCCTCCAAATAATGATACCAAAGATGCCTCTATTAGAAATTGAAAAATGATATCTCTTTTGCCTGCGCCAACTGCCATTCTTAATCCAATTTCACTTACTCTACGACTAACCGACATAAGCATCATTACTACAATGACTATTCCTCCAACCAATAAAGCGATTCCCGATATCAAAGGTAAAACAAGGGTAAACACTTTATTCATATCTCCTACAACACTTTTCACCTCTACTGGAGTCATAATAGAAAAATCATCCGTTTCATTTTCATTCAAATAATGCCTTTCTCTCAAAATATCTGTAATTGCAAATACAATATCATCCATTTGTTCCACATCTTCTATCAAAAGACTAGCCGACATAATATAATCAACACTCATTACTCTTTTCATCATCGTTGTTATAGGAATAATAACATCCATGTCCATGTCAAAGCCATGAGCATCCACGCCTTTATCTTCCAGAATACCTTTTACTGTAAATGGGATATTACCAATTCGCAATTGCTGACCAATAGGATCTGTATTTACAAATAAAACACTAGCAAGCTTTGAACCAATTAAAGCAACTCTACTAGCGTTTTTTTCTTCTGATTTAGAAAAAAACAGTCCCGTTTGTACTGTTCTGTTCCATATAATTTCTCCTTCAGAAGAACGACCTTTTATCATTGTAGTTACATTGTTATTGAATGCAATTACCTCCTTTTCGGGCAACCATTGTACAGGATCATACATTATAATTCCTGGAACATCATTCAATATTACTTCAAGGTCTTCAATTTTAAGCGTACTAATAGGACCTTGTGACATTGGTCCACTACCCATTTGTCCTCTACCTGCTCCAATGTAAATATTATTTGAGCTGAACTGTTTTTTCACATTATCCATAACTTGTTTTTCAGTCCCTTTGCCGATAGAAAAAGTGATAGTCAATGCTATAATTCCAACAGAAACTCCTAAAATCATGAATAAGGTGTTTAACCAATTTCTAAACAGGATTCTTAAGCAACTTAATAATATTCTTTTTTTATTCATTTTCGATACTTAATTTGTTTCTACTAATTTCTGTCGAGATAGCTACTCCGCCAGGGTAGCAGGTATAATGTCGAATGCTCATTAGAGTTATTAATTTCTAATGTCTTCAGTAATTATTCCATCATGAATTCGGATAACACGATTGGCTTGTTCGGCGATCTCTTGTTCATGTGTAATAAGAATAATAGTCTTTCCTGATAGATTTAATTCTCGAAATATGGACAATACTTCTGAAGTTGATTTTGAATCAAGATTACCAGTGGGTTCATCAGCCAGTATAATTTCTGGCTCATTAACCAATGCTCTTGCAATAGCTACTCTTTGTTGTTGGCCACCTGAAAGTTCATTAGGTCTATGGCTTGCCCGATTTTCAAGACCTACCTTCTTCAAAGCTTCAATAGCCAAACCTCTAATTTTTTTTCTATCAGAGTATATCAATGGGAGTTCAACATTCTCAATTGCTGAAGTTTTAGGCAATAAATGAAATTTTTGAAATACAAATCCTATTGTCTTATTTCTAACTCTAGCTAATTCATCATCTTTAAATGTATTTACTGCTCTATTCTCTAGATAGTATTCTCCCTTAGTAGGTCTGTCCAACAATCCCAGAATATTCATGATTGTTGATTTTCCAGATCCGGAAGCACCAACAATTGCAACAAAATCTCCCCTTTCGATTACCAAATCAACGTCCTGAAGTGCAGCTACTTCCTGACCACTATCTTTTCCGTATATTTTTGAAATACTTTTTAGCTGTATCATTTATTAGTTGTTTTGATTCATGGTATTAATGTTATTCAATATTACATTCTCATTCTCAATTACTCCCCTAAGTACTTGTGTGTAAACCCTCCCTCTAGAACCAATATTAATCTTCCTAAGAATCGCAGTTTCATTTTCAAGGACATAGACTACATTTTCTCCCTCTACCCTCTTGATAGCTTTGTTAGGAACAGTTAGTGCATTAGATATTGATTCTGTAATGATATCAACGGTGGTAGTCATTTCCGGTCTAAGGAGCTTCCCTTGACTGTTAGTTATTTCAATTATTGACACATAATTCACCACATTATCAATTATCTCAGCTTTTGGGTAGACAGTTTTAACAAGTCCTTCAAATATTACATCAGAATAGGTGTCGACTGTAAATTCAACTCTCTGACCATTCCAAATTTTGCTTATGTCTGTTTCATCAACGTAAGCTCTAACCTCGAGTCGATTTAAGTCGATTATTGTTAAAAATGTGGGAGCAGCAAACATGGCTGCGACAGTTTCTCCCTCCTGGGTTGAAATTGAAGCTACAACCCCACTTGTAGGGGCGATAATGTTAGTATAATCAAGTTGTACTTTAGCATAATCGAGATTTGCTTCAGCCTGCTTCAGACGGGTTTGAGCTAATTCGAATTCTTTTACCGAGTTGTCAAATATTTGTTGTGAAGTAAAGTTCTTTTCAAGCAATTTCCTTTGTCTCTCCATGTCTATTTCTGCATACTTCAATACAGTTTCTGCATTTTCAACGTTAGCTAATGATTGGTTATATTCTGCCTGCAATTCAGTTTCCTCTAACTTCGCTAATAAGTCACCTTTGATAACCTGATCACCCACATTGACGTTGAGATTCTTAACAATACCTGAAATTCTTGATCCTACTTTGACTTCAGCTCCAGTTTGAGGTTTCACAATTCCTGTAGCTATTACAGAAGAACTTATAGTTCTTAATTTTACAGGAGTAATTTGATACTCACCAACCTGATCCTTATTGTTACAAGAACTGATCAATCCTATAACTATTAAGAATGCGAGGACTTTTATTTCTATTTTCATATTTACTTAGTTATTTAGGCTTGTTACCCCTATGATTCTCTCTAGTTGAGCTTTGACTAGCTCATAATCTGTTATTGCATTTATATGTTTTGCATTTGCATTAAAATCGTCAGTTCTAGCAATTGTTAACTCCAACATTGAACTTATACCCTGTTTGTATTCTTCTTCAAGCATTTTTAGATTTTCTACCGTACTCTTCATTAAGATTTCGCTTATTTCAATCTGATTTTTTACCTCATTAAAAGCATTTAGTATATTTTCAATCTCCTTAACTAATTCCAGAAGCAAATCTTCCTTTTGGTATTGATAGGATTGGCTACGTAACATTTCAGTTTTAACCTGATTCTTTCTTCTTTTCCCATCGAATACATCCCAACTTATAGCGACACCTGCATACCAAGTGGGTTGACCACTAAATACGGGGTTATATAACCAGCTATATCCAGTATTAGCAGTAACAGCAGGAAATAAATCTGCTTTTGTGGCTGATATTAAATACTCTTGGGATAACCCAATATTTTCGATTACTTGAAGTTCTGGATAAGATATTTTCGCTAATTCTAAAAGTGAATCTCGTTCCAATACATTGAGACGATTGGAGCCAACAAGGATTGTATTTTGGGGTATTGATTCTGCAATTACTGGTAATCCAGTTAGTCTTGAAAGTTCAATCTCAGATTCTTTGAGGGAATAACTATAATTCTTTGCTAGAAATTTTGCATCTGCCAGATCTGACTCAGCCTTGAGAATATCACTATATTTACCAACTCCCAGTTTATTTTTTTCTTTAGCCGCATCTAGGTACAATTCTGCTTGAAATATATTATTCTCTGAAATCTCATATAGTTTTCTATATCTCAACAAATTATAATATGAAAACTTAACTTGTAAAATCAGATCAAGCTTTTGTGCTTCAAACTCAGACTGTTTTGCTTGATAAATAAACTTCGATTGTCTTACCAGAGAATTATACTTGCCTTTCTTCCATAGATTTTGACTAACATTTATGCCCGATCTAAAAAAGCTATAATTATTTCTTAAACTATTTTCATCAGATAAACCATAGGTGGCGTTTGCTGATATCTGAGGCAATAATTCTGCCTTCTTTATTTGAATGTCATTATTTGTAATCTCTACGTTTAATTGACCACCCTTTATTGCCGGATTATTTGTAACTGCTGCATCAATAAGGTTATTCAGATCTATTACTCTGGCAGGACTCTGCTGTCCAAATAATGCAATTTCAAAAACAAGAAGTTGTACTACAATCCACAACAGTTTTGTTGCTTTAATCATATTATTATTCTTTCACTTTTATAACTAGTTTTCCTATGAATCCTCCATTTTCAAGAAGTTCAAAAGCCTTATCAACCTCATCAAAAGTGAATGCATTTTTAAAGTATGGTTTTACTCCATTTGAGGACATTAGAGTTTCCAGTTCCTCAAAATCTTCCATTTTCCCCCGGAAACTGGAAAGGGACATCGAAGATCGACTGTTAAAGACACTCAAGATGGATTGAGCGTTGACTTTAATACCCTCTTGAGTTGTGCAGTATGTACCAGATTTGTTTAAGTGTTTTTTGACCTGGGAATAAGTTAGCTTGGCAGCAGCATCATATATAACATCGTAGAGATCATTGTCATCAAAGATATTATTAGTGTTATAGTCAATTACTTTTGATGCTCCTAGTTCTTTAGCAAGTTCAACATTTTTAGTACTACATACTGCTGTTACGATCCCTCCCTTTGCCACTACAATTTGGGTAGCTAAATGTCCAATTCCGCCAGTTGCTCCATTTATAAGAACTTTCTTGTTCTTGTAATCTCCACACTTTTGAAGTCCATTTAATGCAGTTAAGCCCGCCGATGGTATTGCACAAGCATTTAATAAACTAACATTCTTGGGTAATAGCCGAACATATTTTGGAGATATTGATGTAAATTCTGCAAGCGCCCCCTGCTCCCTGAAAAATATATTAGCAAATCCATATACTTCTTGTCCAGGCGTGAAGCTTCCTTTCTTGTCCTTTGATTCAACTACAACGCCCGCAAAATCACCACCTAATACAATTGGAAACTTATTCCCAGTCATTATCTTGGCTATCCCGTTTCGAATTTTATAGTCATAAGGATTTAAAGAAACTGAGTGGACTTCTACCAGAATCTTTCCTACCTTAATTTCTGGTTTCTCTATGTTACTAAATTCCAGAACTTCCTGGCCACCATACCTGTTTATTATCCAAGCTTTCATAGATTTATTTGTTTATAAGGTTTAATTCTATTATTGTGGTTTGATCATAGGTGGCACTCATTTCACCACCCGCTTCAATAATTTCTCCACTGGATTTCTCTTCGATTTTTAGATTTACAATTAAACCTTGTTGATAGTCGAAATGCCAAATCATATCTCCTGATAAGACAGCTCCTATTGTCCATGGAAGTGCCATTAACTCAAAGGCGTCATCAATATTGGAGTTGATTTTTGATTCAATTACTGCACATCTTCTACCATCTATTTCATCAAATCCTGATATTTTATGTGAAAAGACAATTGTTGCATCAATCTTGGAACCGCCCTCAATCTTTTGTAATAATAAACTCTCATTCCAGACATCTCCTTTTTTTACCTGGGTGCCTGGCAGGTTAGGTGTTACATACTTAAATAAATACTCCCAGTCAAGAGTGCCTCCCAGCATCTCACCAAAATCTATAACCATAGAATCATTTAATGAGACAATTTCCTTATTGTTTCCATCGGAAGTGTAACTTAAATCCAACCTGATGTTTTTTAGATTTCTGGTGTCCAGCGTTTGCTGACCAGAAGGGAAAGTTAATTTTACAGTTGTTTTAGGAATCGTTATTTCTGATTTCACCACACTATTATTTTGATGACTACTCAACTCCAATGGAATACTCACACTGTATTGCGCTGACATCGGTTCTTCGCTCATTTTAGCCACACTATTCTGAGAATATGTAAGATCATACTTAACGGACTCAACGTCCTGAATTGCATACTGTAATGCTACAGTCTTATTATTAGTACATGATGTCAAATATCCCAGTAAGAGCACGGCAATTGTAATTATTGTTGTTTTCATGATCAATTTTTTTGTCTTAAAGAATTATAATTGATTACAAAAATGTTCTCATTGTATTACTCCTTTCTTTCTAGTTTGTGACTAATTGTTACAAATAGATTATTATTTGAACATTTTCGTTGAAAAGATATAGCAAAGACAGTTTTACAGGAAACTTGTAAGTATCAGTTGTAAACGATTATTTATTCTATATTATACTATCTATATTTGGATATGATATTGTACTTGGAAGCTTAATTGATAGCCAGATTGGAATATGGCGAGTCTCTCTTTTGAGACTACCACACCGAATCAGGGTCAATAAATAAATTTGGGAAAGAAACGATGAAGTGCATACTTTTTGGTGGAAGCGGCGAAGTGGGAGGGGCTGTGGGAAGAGAGTTGCTCAAGAGTGATATTTGCTCTCAACTGACGATGCTAGGAAGACGAAGCGTAGCTTCCATACAAGACGAAACTAAGGTCAGACAGGTTGTAGTTGACACAAGCTCACCCGATTTTGAGGATATAGTGAAAGAGATCGGACAAGGTCATGATGTAGCTATCAGTTGTATAGGAATCGGAAGTGGTACTTTGTCGATGAGCGAGGAGCAAGTGTTGGAGGTTGAGGTCAATATGTTAACCAAATACGCAAGAGGCTGCAAAGCCGCTGGAATCGAAATCTTCGAACTGTTGACTGCTGTAGGCACCAAAGAGGCCAGGGTAAACTCAAGATTCTGGGGCTTCCGGGTAATGGCGAAAAAGTACATTACTGTTAGAGAGGTTGGATTTGAAAAACTTGCAGTTTTTAAACCTGGAATGATCGTGGGTAACGCACACACCCCTCGGTGGATTACTGTCATTACACGATTCATACCGGACTCCATCGGTTGGGGGAACATTCATCAGGATGAGGTCGCACAAGCATTTGTGGCTCACCTTGAAAAGAAAGTTGTCTATCAGAATCAACCCGTGGTGTCTTACGGAAACAAGGAAATGAAAATGTTGCTTTTGGAGAGATCTGGAAAATAGCTTGCACAATGAAGGTGAAAGTACAGGTCAACGTGCTATTAAATACGGGAGAGACATTTTGGAGGAGAACCGAACTTGGGGTAAAATTATGGCCGGTGGATTACCACAGGTTTACACAGATTTGTATCTATTTGTACCAGTATAAGTTACAATACATTAAAAGTAAAAGATTACACTGGTTTACATGGTTTTATAGAAAAACTGGC
>JBDLIN010000122.1:0-11349 GCA_039714835.1 Bacteroidota bacterium
CTCCCTCACATCGTAACGTATCAGTTTGTTCCATGGAGCAATGACAAGGAATCCCGGTACTAAGATATTGTCCTTAACTAAACCTACTGAAGAGAATTGTTTGAATACCACAGCCCGCTCACCCGGCTTAAGAACATAGAACATCTTGCTACCAAATATCAGTAACAAAATCACAACAGCGACAACCGATATTATTACATAATTACTTCTCTTCATAATTACTTCTCTTCATAATTACTTCTCTTCATAATTACTTCTCTTCATAAATACTTCTTAATGCGCTGTAAAAATACAATATTTCTATCACTGTTTTCCGACTAAATTCATTTCTCGACAATGATATTCCCTCATTGGACCTTGTATATTAACTGCATCTGCCTAATTCACAGTCTGTTTGAAAATTGGTTGTCTAATGAATCTTATTTCTGTATTTTTGCTTGGGTTTCGGCAAAATTAAATTACAACATGAAGGAGTAATCTCCTGGGATATAATTATTTGGATTATTTTTTTCGGACAATCCTGACTTATTTCGAAAATGTATAGTATGACAAAAGTAAAGATCGTATCAGGAACTACAAGTAAAAGTTGCAGTTGTGGTAGTTGGTTAGAA
The DNA here is from genome assembly GCA_039714835.1 of Bacteroidota bacterium. Taxonomy (GTDB): domain Bacteria; phylum Bacteroidota; class Ignavibacteria; order Ignavibacteriales; family Melioribacteraceae; genus SZUA-22. The sequence continues at coordinate 612 of JBDLIN010000122.1, forward strand.
CACTGGGAAAACTTCAGCAACAATAAGGCCATCTTATGTTCTGCAAAATTGTGTCTTGAAACGCAACTTGTTGGAGTTCACGTAAAAAAGATGCATTCCACTAATGGTGCTCAGTACATCATTCCCTTATGTCCTTATCATAATAAATTAGAAAGGGTGTTCGAAATTTCTGACAATATTATCCTGGTTTCTGCAGATCCGAAAGAGACTTGCGAGAAGGCGAAGTGAGTAATAACAAAATTGTATTACTGAGATATATTCGATATGGAAGAAATAGTCGGAGCAATCAAATCAAAATCCGGAATTCAATACATTGTCAAATGGGAGGATAATAAGGTATTGGTAAGAAAATATGGAACTTTTGGTTGGGATTGTGTCGCTCGGAAGGTAAATAAGGAGGATGCGTTATCCGCTGCACAAGGAGTAATTGACTATCAAAACCCTTTATTATGACATAGCTTATTCAACATATATTAATAACGAAAGTTCTAATTATGGTATTTACTGAGGAACAAATTCAAGAAGTCTGGGAGAAAGCTAAGGTTGTTCCTAACACTGATCCAAAAGGTATCAGAAAGGATCAATGTGGAGCATGGATGGCACATAAGCAATATGGAAATAGAAATTCTCAATATGGTTGGGAGATTGACCATATTACACCAGAATCTAAAGGTGGTTCAAATGAACTATCAAACTTACGACCATTGCAATGGGAAAACAGCCTGTCAAAATTGGATGATAATTTAGTTTGCGCTGTTACTTCTAAGGGCATGGATAATGTAAAGCATACATAACGAATGATGATACTGCATTTTCCTAAGTCACTATTTTTATTATTAGATACAAAAACCGATGACCGTTGCCAGGATCGTGCCGAGGAGGTAATGGAGGAGAAGGGTGGCGGAGCATTTAGAAAATGAGCCCTATCATAAAAACTCAGATAATAGCAGTGTTTGAAGAATTAGCAAAAGAGCTTGAACCGCAATTAAAATCAATGTCCAACTTTAAAATAGGTAAAACTGGACAGACTATTGTAAACAAGTTTAATAAGAAGTATTCCCAAGAATATAGCTTCTTTAAGGTTGTAAGTCGCTCATCAAAAAAAGATACTATCGACAGTCTTGAACTGTACTTGGTAGAAAGGTTTCATAGTCTACCTAATTGTGATAATGAACAGATCGAAGGGGGTGATATTATGGAATCAGGAATTTACATTGTCTACATAGTTTATAATAAACAGAAATAATGGTAAGAAAACGCAATCCAGACCGATCAGGGAATCCTTGGTCTGAAGAAACTACAAGACTTGTATGGCAGAAAGGTGAAGTAATGCCCAATTTATCACCAGTAGCATGGCGTAAGGATATTTATGGTTCACTAATGAAGTTCGCTGAGCATCGTAATAGAGATTCTGAACATGGATGGGAAATTAACCATATAAAGCCGGTCTCAGATGGAGGTTCAGATGACATAGAAAATCTGCAACCTTTACACCTGAAGAATAACACTGAAAAGGGTGATTAACTGAACTGGAGATGTCCTGGATAAGAAGAGGATTTGGTTGTCGACTTGCGCAGCATATTCCAGGATTGCGTCCGGGAGAAACCGGAGGAGAAAGCAGTTTGAGTAAGGGTAAAACTATTTAACTATATTGTTTCTGGCATGGGAGAAATAGTCGGAACAATCGAATCAAAATCGGGAATTCAATACATTGTTGAATGGGAAAATTCAAAGGTATGGATAAGTGAAAAAGGAACCCTTGGATGGTTTTGTGTCGCTTTGAAAGTAAAAAAAGCGGATGCGTTGAGTTCTGCACAAAAGGTAATCAACTATTGAAACCCTACGTTCTGAAAAAGCTTCTTCAACAATATATAAATAACCTTAACAAAAATTATGGCAGCACAAACATACAATGTTGAGATTCAAGGTTATTGGAGAGACATTAACAAATCAAGAATCCCAAATCATTCTGGAGTTTATTTCGTTTATGATGCAACTCATAATAAAGATAGAGGGACAATTACAATTAACAAACTTATTTATATAGGTGAATCTGAACATGTTAGAGATAGAATTAAAGATCATGAAAAATACGAGAGCTGGCTAAACTATATTAGATGGAGCCATGTACTGTGTTTCTCCACTTGCATGGTTGAACCAGATAGTCGAGAAAGAGTTGAAGCAGCATATATATTCAAGCTCAAGCCCCCAGCGAATGAGGACTATTTGAATTCGTTTCCCTTTGATGAAACTGCTGTAAAATCCAAGGGGAAAGTAGCCTTAGTTCATCCAAACTTTTCAGTTCATAGAACCAGAAAAATAAAATAGTATTGGAGACTAATCGATAACAAAAAAAACTTAACCAAACTATACTTTACATAGCAAAACGAAGAAGCTACCACGTGAACAAAATTGATGACGGCGGGCTGGAGTACAAAAAATGAATGAGACAACAATTAGCGAGAGAAGCCAGATTAAGATTTTTTGATCGCCCAACAGGAAAGAAATCCCCAAAATCGAGTTTTTTAACATTTCTGGTATACCTATTTTCTACCGGAAAAATCTTACCTCTGTAAGGTATTGAATTACAGATAGGTTACAAAAAAGGTTCTGTTCCCGTCCAGACCGCAGACAATCAAAAACCCGAAGAGCAATCTTCGGGTTTTTTTATGGCCGCATGCGAACCATGCTTGCATGAGTGAGCAGGCGGACAGAAAACAAACCAGGCGCGTTAGCGCCAGGGTTTTGATTGTTAAGCAGGGTAGCCCCCGGCAGGGGCAGGGAACCTGCGAAGCAAAGTCCCGTCCAGACCGCAGATAAAGCCTGAAAGTCACTGATTATCAGGATTTTCTCGTATTAGCAACCAAATACATAGGATTATTAGCAACTATCAGGGGATGGATACTTACTCATGTGGCGCATGAAAGCGGTATTGTCGAGACAGGATGTTGTGAAGTGTGTCTACGGAAAACATCAAGACGTTTCCTTGAATTTCTTCGTTAAATTCCTCGTTCACGTATCTGCGTCCTGTTTGATTATAACCATACAAACAAACATAAACTGAATCTTGAGAGAATCCCATTTTATTGATTTCTTCGTTGGTTTTGTCCAACACGTTATGATGATTGAAAAACGGAAGGTCTTTGCCATCTCTGTTGAAACCATAGTTCTGTAAACCGAATGTAACTGGCTCTTCAATAAACTCTGTCTTTGAAAGCCCGTCTTCCGATATCCCAATTTCTCTGGTGTTCTCGTACTGTTTGTTGTTGTCTGATCCATTCTGGTTATAACAAACGTAAACAACCCCGATGAAATTTACTGGCAGGCGGAATACTTCTCTTATTGAGATATCTGGATCAATTGGTTTCTTCATTTTCTGACCTCGTGGTTTATGAAGTACAGAAACTTCATCAAGGTGATAACCGAGCGAATCTTCAACAGATTTGAAACTCCAAAGAACTAAGTTATTCTTCCAGTAGGCATAGTTAAACCTTAAATCAAAATCACCTTCGAATGAGAAGTGAATAGTACTGTCAGTGATTGATTCAATCACCCCCTCAAATTGTAATGCCGATCCTGCATTCCATTTACAGGTGTTGTCTTTATTAATAATGACGGTAAGATTTCCATTTGTCCATTCGCCAGCCAGTTTTTTGACATTTCGTTTTGTTGAAACTGGTGTGAGGGATATTATTGCAATGAAGATTGTGTTGAGGATACGCATCATTAGGATGTTTGGTGTCAAAGTTGTAAACGTTGAATATGGATTAATATTGACTTGCAAAGGCTTCAATCTTATGTGCCATAACCCTGTTTATTGGTACTTTAATACCCTCTCTCCCCACCTATGCCACCCCTGTGTACCTCCCCCGTCCAACCGAACATAAAGGTAATCAACATTCATCACAACCCATATTTGGAATGAGTTACATTAAATGAAATATACCAACCTCCCCCAAATAATTCGGCTTCAGTTTTGTCTTGAAGGAAGGACTTATCCTCCCCTGTAATAGCCACAGTAAATAAGCGGACGTTTGTTTACAAACAGATTTCTCCTGTGTAAGTTTCAACGGTAAAATCATTCTTGCAAGAAGGAATTCTCGCAAAAACAAATTATCGACAAAAAGAAAGATATTGTCGAGTTAATACAGGAAAGCATATATTGAATTGCTCAATTCGGTAAAAATGTTTGACTTTTGTGATATTATTAAACTAATAATGGCAAAATGAACAGGTCAATTACTATTATAAGTCATATTATTTTCTGGTTAACAATCCTTGTAGCAGGTATTCTAACCCCAATAATCATACGGTATGTACCGCCCTTAGATTTTCATGCATTCATACCTTATTTGAAACTTTTGTCACCACTGTTTTTTTATTTTGGATACTTTGGAATAATGAAGATAGTCAATAGGAAATGGTTTATACTTTATTTATTTTTAGGCGTATTCCTATTGTATCTGGCACTTTTTATTATCTCTAAGAAAGCATTTGCGTTTTATGTACTGCCCACTTCATCGTTGGTTTTATGGATTGCGATTGGTTGTTCGTTTCGGTTCTTTGTTGATTGGTTTCAGAAACGAAACGAAATACTCCTACTAAAAAGTAAAAACCTTGAAAGCAGTTTAGCCATGCTCAGAAATCAAATAAATCCTCATTTTTTGTTTAACACACTACATAACATTGATGCGCTCATCGGAGTTGATCAAGATATGGCTTCTAAATCCTTGCTCAAACTGTCTGATATAATGAGATATATGCTTAATGATACAAATCCCGAAGAAGTGCCAGTTGAAAATGAGTTGCAGCATATTAGGGACTATGTTTCATTAGAGATTTTAAGAGTAAAAAATGAAGATTTCGTTGATATCGTGATTGAAGGTGATTACAAAGGAAGCAATGTAGCTCCTTTGTTGTTTATTCCTTTCGTTGAAAATGCATTTAAGCATGCTGTTGATTCGGATATCGAAAATGGAATCACAATCAAGTTTTCTTTCAATAATAAAATAATCACCTTCATCTGTGCAAATCATTATTATGAATCTGAAGTTGAAAAGGATAAAACTCCCGGAATTGGAATAAGTATTGTCGAGAAAAGGCTTAAATTGTTATATCCGGAAAAGCATAAATTGATAATCAATAAGCATAGTTCCATATTCGAAGTAAGGTTAGAAATCGACACTAATGAAAATTAACTGCATTGTAATCGAAGATGAACCACTTGCGCTGAAGAAGATTGTTGACTTCATTGATGATGTTGAATATTTGAATCTTCTGGAAGGGTTTGATAATGCAGTTGATGCAGTTGGATTTTTAAGAAGTAATTCAGTCGACTTAGTTTTCCTTGATATCAGGATGAAAAAACTAACCGGAATTCAATTTTTAGAATCTTTGGTATCCAAACCAAAAGTGATAGTGACATCTGCTTATGATGAATATGCTTTAAAAGGATATGAGTTAAATGTTTCTGATTATCTGCTGAAGCCTTTTTCATTTGACCGGTTTTTGAAGTCAGTTGAGAAAGTGTATGCAGATTTGAATTTGAAGAAAGGAGAACAAAAACCTGATTATATTTTTATCAAAACAGAGTACAGAGTTGAAAAAGTTGAGTTAAAGGATATTCTTTTCATAAAAGGAATGAAAGATTATCTGCAAATAATAACTCATGCAAAGAAAATTATGACGTTGCAGTCTTTTGGAAACATGATGCAGATACTGCCTGATGAGGAATTTGTACGTGTACATAATTCATATGTTGTTTCCATTGCGAAAATTGAAAACATTGAAAGGAATAGGATAAGAATAGGAGAAGAATTGATCCCTATCTCGGATAGTTATAAAGAATGCTTTTATGATTTGTTAAAAAGCAAGAACTTCATGCTGTAGTTCTATTTGGTTGGAAAGGGCACTCTCCATTCTCAATTACATTACCCTCTCCCCAAGGATGTTAAGGATTAGTTAAGCGGTACTTATCCAGCATAGGTCAATATGACGGATTATTTACTTACGTTGAGAACAATTCAAGTAGTTACCCCGGTTTTCGTTATTTATACACTTTTTGTAGACCGCTAACGGTGTCATTTCACTCCTTTTTAGACACTGAACTATCCATATGCCTGTTGAAAGGCCTTTGACTTAAGTTCCTGTTCCGATTTTGATACACCCATTTTTGTGGCAATTTTTCTCCAGGCTTGTACGGATTGTCTAATCTCCTTGATGATGTGAAGGGCACGATCCTTGGTAAGCCTGAAATATTCATGTACCTCCATGGCCAGATCTAAGTCCAAAGCATTATCACTTTCCGAGATGTTTAACTTCAAACCAGTTCCGGTCTCAACAGGATTGATATCATAAGCTGGAGATAGCACCCAGCCGGCATTCGTTAGAAGGAATCCATGATTTCTTAAATGATCATCAATGTTGGAAACACAAATACTGAATACAATCCGTCGCCATAATTGTTCCAGATCCATTTCAACCCTTCCTCCTCGTGATGTTATGAAATCAACCAACTCCAGGTAACTTACTCCATCAACATGATCTTGTCCGTCATGATGTCCCAGCAGAGTCATGGCCGAGGCAAAATGAATTCGATTTCCTGAGGATGTCCGGTCAAATCTTTTGGTCAGGTAAGTATGGTTTTTACCGGAGAATCTTCTGGCCTGAGCTTCTGCCATATGAATTCCTGAGCCAACGGCCAATTCCCGGGTGACCATCTCCCAGCCGCCAATGTCTGATTGATCATTTTTGCTCGGAAATTTAGCGATCCAGAGCTGTTGGCTTTGATCTAAAACACTGGCCTTTGGTCGTGCTCCACCCAGTGAGGAACCAGGTGCAACCAGCATATTCAGCCACCTGAGGTAATCAGGATCGTCAACCACATCCTCATCTTCCAGTCGCAGGCTAATTTCTTCAAGTTCCCGGATAGATGTCCAGGGCGGACTGGCCAGTTGCTTATTATCATTTAGATATGCACCATTAGCCTCATGTTTAAACCTGAGGCCACCCATTCGGTGTCCATCAAAGACTCCCATTAGATAGTCCAATTCAAACAGATGCTTCTCTGGCCGTTTTTCCTTTCGTGCCATAGCGGCTTCCTTTCTTCTCATAAGAATACGCCCCCATCTGTCAGGAGATGAATCCAGAAACAATCCAAAATTACCCTTTGATTCATCGTTCATGAATTGCATACCAGCGTATAATTGTAAATCTGGATCAAGTAATTGAGCATGTCCGGATTTCAGCCAGTCCTGATCGTATTCGAATGAAAAAACCTCTTTTCCTCGTAATAACTCGGCATGCAATCGCCCCATGAAGAGTGGTCCATTTATTTTGTCCCAGTCAGCATATACAAACAGATCCTGGCTATTTGTTCTTTTGTTCGTCATATTTATTGTTTAGGGGCTCTCTTTTTTACACTCAGATTGGCATCCTGCAGTTTCCTGCCCAATTCATCATCCCTTGCAATCAATAACATATCATTCTCCAAACCAAGAACCCGTAACACGTTCAGGTAATAACCGATGCTGACACCTGCATATCCTTTTTCAATAGATACCAGTGTGGTTCTGCTTATGCCGGCTCTTTCAGCGACCTGTTTACTGCTAAGTTTTCGCCTTAGCCTAGCAAGTTTTATGTTTTCACCAAGTTCAGACATTAGCTTTTCTAATCTTGGCAGAAGTAAAGGATGTCTATTTGCCATAATGTTTAAATATGTGTACAAAAATATGCATTATTGTACATATAAACAAACATTATGTTTTAGTTATTAAAGCATACTCGTTCAAGTCATAAGCATTCCAAAAAATTAGACACCAGAATTGGACATCAATTTAGACACTAAAATGTAAGCTTCCCCAAAACAGCTACGCTAGTTTAACGAAATTTCTGTGTCTTTTATACTTTTGATGCCAGGATTAATAAGGAGAAGAAATGGAAGCAGACAAAAGCAGGAGCTTTAAAGAAATTGATGTAAAGGATTTGTTTTACGATAAAAATCCGAAACTGGCCAGGTGGATCCCTGGGTTTATATACGGATACTTAAGAAGAGTAGCTCACCAGGATCTTGTCAATGAGATTATTAGGGATTATGGTCATTTGAAAGGATACGATTTCAGCGTGGCCATGATGAAGTATTTCAATCTGACGATTGATGTAATAGGAGAAGAAAAGCTTCCTGATGATGGACGATACATTTTTGCAGCCAACCATCCCTGGGGCGGCTTAGATGGACATATTGCCATGGTTATCTTAGGGAAGAAATATGGTGCGGATAAGTATAAATGTCTAGTGAACGACCTCCTTATGAACCTGAAGAATCTTCATGGCGTTTTCATCCCCGTTAATAAGCATGGTAAACAGGACTCACAGCTGGCAGAACAACTTGATACTGCATTCAAATCCGAAACACAAATCCTGACTTTTCCGTCCGGACTGGTAAGCCGGAAGATCAAGGGACAGGTTATGGACCTGGAATGGAAAAAAAGCTTTATCAATAAAGCAAAACAGTATCAGAGAGACATCATCCCAATTCACATGGGAGGTGAAAATTCGAATTTCTTCTATCGTTTATACAGATTCAGGAGATCTATTGGTATTAAAGCAAACATCGAGATGCTTTATTTAATAGACGAAACATATAAGCACCGCGGCAAGCATATTACTGTCACGATTGGTGAGCCTATCCCCTGGCAAACTTTCGACAAATCAAAGCGGCCATTGGCATGGGCAAAATGGGTTAAAGACAAGGTCTATAAATTGGGTGGAGTGGAAAATGTTCCGCTATAACTCAATGCTTGCCCGAAGAACCAAGAGCATCGGTTTTTCCAGTCTGCCAAAGGATAGAGCATATACCGGGTGACGCATTTTATTATTCCCCTCTGAATTCCAGGTGAGAAGCCCGTATTACAGATTCCAGGTTCAATCCCAATGCCTTTTGGGCGATTTCAATAGCTACATCGGGTTGGCCCCATTCACTGTTGGTAAGGACCACTAAACCAGATCCTTTTTCCGGCCATAAGATCACAAGGCTCTGAAAATCTACATTCTGACCCCATTGCCAAAAGGCATCCCCTTGCGGACTATGGAAGATCCCTGCTCCCAGCCCCCATGAGATCTCAGGGTGCAATCTTACCTGGGGATCCAACATTTGTTTACATACTGAAACGTCTGCATGGCCTAGTTCTGAAATCTCCCGCAGAAAGCTTGCCATATCAGGTGCTGTTGTGCGAAGGGAAGCAGGCGCCATGGATCGGATGTCAGGCCATTTAGGCACAGGAATGTTATGGATGCTCTTCGTAAGTGCCACCATACCTGAGGCTGCAACAACAACCCAGACGAACAGAAAGATCCTTATTCTTTTGTTGATCTGAAAAGCCAACCGGTGAAATATGGCTTTAGCTGCCAGAAACAACAACATACTCAACGATAAGAATGCCATACCATAAATGACGATCAGCCAGGCATATTTTAACCAACCCACGATCCCAAAGAAAGTGAAGGTGATCACCAGCCAAAGGATCACTGTTAGGAGAAGTCCATGAATTAGCATTCGTTTAGTCGGTAGCCAACGTTTCTTGGTGAACCTGAATATCAGAATTCCGGGCACCCATAACAACAGCAGGGATACAAGGATGAGTGTCCCTGATAAACCAAGCAAATAACTCCCTGGCACATGACCGTTTGCCAGCTTCGAATGCAGACTCTTTTTATTGGTGAAGCTGGTGTTTGGCATGCCCATTGGTTCAAATACCAGGGCTGATGCCACCTGTTCCAGCGGCCTTCCGTAAATCTGTTCAATTACTTGCTGTAAATAGGTGAATCCAAGATTGGAATAATGGTACCTGGTACCCGGAGGAAACAGAATCTTTCGGTTCATATTATTATGACCCAGGCCTGAACTGTGGGACAATAAGTGACGAAGCGTGATCACATCCCTGTATTCAGAATCAGGAAGCCAGGGCTCTGTAAGGTACCTGTTGAGAGGCGTATCCAGTGCTAATTTTCCCTGTTCCACCAGAAGCAGTGCAACGCAGGCAGTAACGATCTTACTATTGGAGGCAACTTCAAACACCGTTTCCCGTTCCACCGGTTTCCGGGTGATTGTATTTTGGTATCCAAATCCTTCAGACCATGCTATCTTGTGGTCATAAATCAGGGAAATGGCACAGCCGGGGATTTGCTTATCTTTCATATACCCGGGAAGGAAATCCATCAGATCGTTTATCATGGTGTCGCATGGTTTATACCATCCCTGAAAAGTTCCTGAATTAAGGGGCTCAACAAGTGTTTCACCATTAAGACAAAGAGGGTGATGTCCACCAGACAGCATCACAAAAATGAATACCACCTTCCAATTGCGACTGACCTGCATAGGATCCTGATTGATGTAAACCTGTTTAAACTCTATCAATATTCATGCAAGGATCTGTATCATACAGTTATATAGCTGTTTATAAACATCTATTTTCACTCTTGGCATCTTGATCTGTTTTATATCCGGACATCTGCGTTCGAAATCGGATAATTTGAATCAGACGAAAATTCCGGATAAAACATCCCCAAATTTGACGAAGAACCTTTTTGGACAAGAATATGCATGTTGTTGAAGACTTTGTAGTCCGTCTTCGAATAGATGTCCAGGACCTTGCTTTTAACTGACTAGAAGTAAAGCATCAATAATATGAGTGTGTCAAAACGTTTTCGGTTTGGTTTTGGTTCTGCTGAACTATAGTTT
>JBDLIN010000123.1:0-11157 GCA_039714835.1 Bacteroidota bacterium
TGTACGTCCTACCGGAGAAGTGCTGAAACATTGGACAGACTTGTAATAAATGCTTTTTCAACGAATATACTAAGAACAAAGTAGTTTTCAGAAATAAGTCAGATTATAGGATGTAATTTGTCATTCAGGTTTTAATCATTTTTTGATGGAATATCGGAATCTCACAGTAAACTAGATACCGGTATTGCACAAAACGCAAATCTACCTTTGTCGGAAGACAGGTTGGTATGACACTAAAATCTGAATACCAAATTGGATTCAGTATAATATCAGAAAAACTAGGTTATAAAAATGAACTATGTTATCAAGCTCGGCGAATTCGAGATAATGATTGGTGCCTCCTCAAAAGATATAAGGTTGAGAGATAGTTTTTGGGTTGAGGAATAATGGTTCAATAGGATACAAAAAACTAATGTGTGCGTCATTCCCGAATGATTTTATCGGGAATCCATACTACTATAGGAGATTCCGGCTAAGAGATTGCCGGAATGACAAATCTTCTTTTAGTTATTCTCTATAGCAGTCTAATGAATAAAACTTTATAGAAACAAAAAACAAGCATTTGAATTTGAACAAACCGATAACTAATTCGTAGAAAATGATTATGAAGAAAGTATTTTTAATAATTGGGATGTTTTTTCTTTTTGCTTTATCAGCAAATGCACAAATATCTCAAGTTACAATGCTAAAGTATGGTGTCGCATATTACGATGTTTATATGCCGGAACCACGACTTGAAAAAGATATAGCTCTGATGAAGGAATGCGGTATTAATACTGTTCGCATAGCAGAATCGACTTGGAGTACATGGGAACCAAGCGATGGCGTTTTTGATTTTTCCAGGCTTGATAAAATGTTGGATGCCTTTTACAAAGCGAAAATAGATGTAATTGTTGGTACTCCTACTTATGCAATACCACAATGGTTAGCAAAAAAAAACCCGGAAGTGATGGTCACTACTTTCAAAGGCTCAACTCCATATGGCAGTAGACAAAATATGGATATTACCAATCCGGATTATCTTAGACATGCTGAGCGAATTATTCGTGAACTTATATCACGAGCGAGTAAACATGAGGGGGTTATAGGTTTTCAGATTGACAATGAAACAAAATCCTACCACACAGCAAGTAAATATGCTAAAGCTCAGTTTATTGAACATCTGAAGAACAAGTTCAAAACCACCGACAATCTAAACAGAACTTGGAATATGTATTTCTGGAGCCAGAGTATTAGTGATTGGAATGATTTGCATATCACCGGTGTTATGGCAAATCAAGCAATTAGCTTGGAGTGGACAAGATTTCAACATCAGCTAACAAATAACTTTTTGGGATGGCAGAAAAGCATTATTGATGAGTACAAGAAAGATGACCAGTTTGTAACTCAGAATTTTGATTTGCATTGGAAAGATTTAAGCGCCGGGCCACAGAGCGAAGTTAATCACTATCTTGCTGCAAAACATATTGATATAGCTGGAGCTGATGTTTATCACAAAATGCAGGATGATTTAGATGGAGTGATGATTTCTTTTGCCGGCGATAATGCTCGCGGACTTAAGCACACTAATTACTTTATATTGGAAACTAACAATCAAATAATTTCTTGGCACTCTGATAATATTTTTCCACCTTATGATAATCAGCTTAGGCTTTGTTTCTATTCTCATTTTGCAAGCGGCGCTAACATGGTTTCTTACTGGCCATGGCATACAATACACAATGGCGGAGAAACTTATATCCGCGGTGTTTTAAGTCATGATATGCTGCCTAATAGGGGATTTAATGAAGTAAAAAGAATTTCAACTGAAGTTAAAGAATTTCAGCAAAAAATAATCAATTTGAAGAAAACTAATAAAGTTGCTATCCTTTATAGTATTGATTCTTTTAACGCATTAAAGTATAAACACATGGGAAAGGATATTGATTATTCAGATATTTTTATGCAGATATACAGAGCATTCTATAAACTAAATGTTGAAGTTGATATTATTACTCCGCACAATTTTGATTTGAATAAATATGAATTGGTTATTATTCCGCCACTACTCATTGGTGATGATGCAATGTTGACAAAGATAAGTAATTATGTAAAAGATGGTGGTGACATTCTCATGTTTTATAAAAGCGGCTTGTCAGATGAAAATTATAATATGAGAAGTGTTACAATGCCTGGTATTTTAACAGATGCTTGCGGATTTAACTATCAAGATTATACTAACACAAAATCACCAATACCCTTTAAGGATAATCCATTTCACGTAAAAGAAGAAGTCAATTATGCAAATCGTTTTATGGAATTGTTAGTCCCCAATAGTTGTAATGTGCTAGCTCAATATGACCATAAACATTGGGGGAAATATGCGGCTATTACTCAGAACGATTTTGAGAAAGGTAGCTTAACTTATGTTGGTACCTTAGTTAGTGATGAAGTATTAAAAGAAGTGGCTGCCAGTGTTATTAGGAAAGCCAATTTAAATTCGAACTCACAGAAATTACAATTTCCGCTAGTAACAAAACAAGGTGTTAATCAAAAAGATAGAACTATTAGATATGTGTTCAATTATTCTGATAGTACAATGTCGTTCAAGTATCCTTTTAATGAAGGAACTGATTTGATATCGAAAACTGAAATTAATGTTGGAGATGAAGTAATAATAGATGCTTGGGATTTAATTATTGTTGAAGAAAAATAGTATTTCCAATTTCAAAAAAAATATTATTTACAGTTTCCTTCCAAATAACTCAATATAAAAACTAGCGGACAATTCCAACTTAAACAAATCTCATTTACAGCTATTTACATTTGCTGTAGAAGTATTAGATATTGATAACGTTCTCATCGTATTCATCCATCTCATGCAATTTATCCCACCAGGTCTTTTTAAGTACCAACGATAAAATAACCGCAATTATAAAACAGATTATTGCTTGTAGAAATTGGTGAAATACCAAGTAGATTGGCAAAGCAACAAGTGACGTCTGCCAGACAATTCCTACTCCTATGTTGAACATATCCAACTTAAAGTTTTTATTTCTTTCAAAATTCGGATGCTCAATAATTACTTTTTCATGTATAGGTTTCCAAAATCCCCAGGGCTTAACTTGTCTGTAAAAATTCTTTAATGTTTCTTCATCAGTTGGTGGTGTTAGATAAGTAGAAATTATTGCTCCGATAGTTGAAGAAACTAGAATAATTGGGAAGTAGTAGAGTATTCTAATATCTGGGGCAAAATCTGGGAAAAGGGAGGGGAGCAGATTTGGGAATATCATGGGGAATCCGCTTACCAGAATACCACTTAACATTCCCCAGAAATATCCATAAGAATTGAACCGCCACCAATACCATTTTAGGACGTTTGAAGCAACATAGCCACCCCAAAGTGCAGAAACGATTAATTGTAAAACTTGATTCACGTTTTTCGCATTAATACCAAGAAAGATACTTACTACAACCACAATAATCCCAACCCAATAATTAGTTGCTTTTATTGTTCTTTGATTTGCATTTGGATTTATATATTTCAAATAAATATCATTTGTGATATATGCTTGTGCAGCATTAAGCGTACCTGAGAATGTGGACATAAACGCAGCAAGTAATCCAGCCAATAATAATCCAAGAAGTCCTGTTGGTACAAATTGATCTATTGTTGAAGGGAGTATTTGTTCAAAATCTATTTGACCGGCAACCATCAAATCCAACTTATCATAAAAAAGTATACCTAAAGCAGCAAATCCGGCAATCATCAAATATCTAATTGGCATAAGTATGATCGAAACAAATCCGCTCATCTTTGATGCTTCGGAAGGAGATTTTGTAGAAAGTATTTTCTGCATATCATAATTTGGTGCTGGTCCGGCAAAGCTTACTAAGATTCCTTTAAATAACATCATCATAAACATTGCACCAAACAATGTATAGCCATCTTCAGCTATTTTATTATTCACATCAGTAATATAATGTGTCCAATCCAGATTTAATTTGGAGCCAAAGAAAGGAGTCATCCAGCCATCAGGTATTCCAAGTACATTTTCTCCAACAGCATTAAAGGCTATTATAGCTATTGCTATCGATGCGACTGTCATAATTGTATATTGAAGTACATCTGCCCATACAATACTTGTCATCCCGCCAAGCACAGTATAGAAGACCGCAAAAAGAGTAAATGTAATTCCATAAAGATGCGGGATATATTCAGCAGATAAAGAAATTTGAAGATATTGATTTACCACTTCCCAAGGAATAAAAATCTCCATAAATTTTCCTAGACCAATAAAACCGTAGGCGAGGAAACCAAGTCCGCTAATAAGAGCAAAGACAACAACAATTCCATGTGAGAGTTTACTGCCGCTATCATTTCCAAATCTAGTTTGAATCCATTCGGCACCGGTTGTAACATTAGATCTACGTAACCATGCAGATAGAAAAACCATCAAAAATATTTGATTGAACACCGGCCATAACCAGGGTATCCAAATACTTTTCATTCCATATACAAAAGTGAGTGTAACAAGCCACATAGTTCCTGATATGTCAAACATTCCGGATGCATTTGAAAGTCCAAGCATGTACCAAGGCAATTTATTCCCACCGAGATAATAATTTCCAACACTTTTTGATGCTCGTTTAGATAAAAGAGTACCGATTATTAAAGTAAAAATTAGATATGTAATAATTATTAATGCATCAATAAAGTGTAGTTTCATCAGATTTTCAATAAAGATTTTTGGAATTTTTCATTAAATAATGGTACAATATACTCAAACGTTTAAGTAAAGTACAAAAAAAGTTGAGATAAAAAAGTGTGATTTTCGCAAATAATTACAAATTAGACTAGAAACAAAGTAATATGATAAAATAAATATTTTTTTTCTTGTGTTTAAAATAATTATACCTTAACTTAACTGAAGAAACTTAAACGTTTTCGAAAACGATTAAGACATTTGAAATTTTGATTTATTTTATAGTGAAATATTGACTTATTTGACTATTGAACAGTAGCGTTATTTTTAAGATGATAAAAATAATACAAAATATCTTGATAAAATTTAGAATTAATGCTATCTTATATATATGTTGTCATACATCATATACGGCTGATTTTGATAAATAAGCTATAAGGAACAAATCAAATGAAGAAACTTCTACATTTATTTTTATTGATTCTTACAATACAATTCTTTTTCACATCTACTGCAATAGCTCAGACTGGTAAGATCAGAGGAAAAGTGCTTGATGCTCTGACAGGTGATCCATTGCCGGGTGCAAATTTAATATTTAAAGAATATAATATTGGTACAGCAGCTTCATATGATGGAAGTTTTATTATTACAAATATTCCTGAAGGAGAACATCAACTAACTGTTAGTTATATAAGTTATGATACAAAAGAAATAAGTGTAAATATTGTTAAAGATCGTGTTTTAGAAATTGAAATTGAACTTTCTCACCAGGCGATTATTGGTGAAACCGTGGTTGTTACAGAGCAGGCAAGTGCCCAAGTTCAAGCTATGAGTGAACAAATTAATTCTACTACAATTAAGAACATTGTTTCTGCAAAATCAATACAAGCACTTCCGGAATCGAATGCTGCTGAAGCTGTTGGTAGGTTACCAGGAATATCTTTGGAAAGATCAGGCGGTGAAGGAGCAAAAGTAATTATTAGAGGATTAGCTCCTAAATACTCTAAAGTTCAAATTGATGGTGTTAATATGGCTGCCACAGGAGAGGGAGATAGAAGCAGTGACCTAAGTATGATATCTCCATATATGCTGGATGGAATTGAAGTTACAAAATCTGTAATGGCAGATCAAGAGGCTGATGCAACTGGAGGTATAGTGAATTTTAGAATTAAGCAAGCTCCAGAAAAACCTACTTTTAATGCTGTTTTAGAAGGTAGTTATAACGGATTAGACAAATCTTACAATAACTATAAAGCCTCAGTTGGCGGAAGTAGAAGATTTTTTGATAATAATTTTGGATTGTATTTGCAATTTAACGCAGAACAAAAAAACAATAGCTCAGATGAATTTGGTGATAGGTGGAGCGGTGTTACATATGAGCAGACAGTCGACTCTCTTCCAGTAGAAACAAGGGGAGTAAATGCTATAGATGCCGATAGATTAATTGACAGATTAGGTGCAACTGTGGTAATGGATTATACTCTTCCAACAACTAAAATTAAATTCTCGAATTTTACAAGTAAAATTGGTAATGATCGGCAAGATTACAAAATAGCTTATAACTATTATGAAAATGGCTATGGAAGAACGATGACAGATCATGTAAGTGATCTTTCAATAATGACTAACTCTCTTAGATTAGAGCAGGTCTTTGATAATTTTACAATTGATGGGGGTGTTTCATATGCTTTTTCTGAGAATGATGTACCTGAAGAAGTTACATTAAATGTAATCTGGAGTGATGGAGCCCCGCCTCCTTTTGAATTTATTGACAGGAATACTGCCTTTGATAGGCTAGATCCATTCACAATACCTGATTCATTAAAAGCAACTAATTTATCTCCTACTTTATTAGGTCGCCTGATGCACTCAGAGTCTTATATGAAAGAAAATGAGCTTGGTATGGATCTGAATTTTACATATAAAAATTCCATTTCCAAAAATTTTGGATTCCAAATAAAATTTGGAGGGAAATATAAGCATAAAGACAAAGTATTTGATAGATCAGTTCAGGCAGAGGATATAAATTTTGGTGGTAGTCAAGTTTTTCGAAACATGATTATTAACCTATATAATGATGAGCTTTCAGAAGGAAATATGAATGTTTACAATACGCCAAGTCCGTTACAGTACTATCCAGATTTTATTGATCTAGATTATAATAATGATGGATTTCTTGGTGGGAAACTGGTAATGGACAATATGCCTAATCTAGAATGGTTTAGAAATATTGATGATGTAGCCATAGAACGCGGAATGTATAATAATCATTCTATTGCAAGTGTACAAGATGATTATAATGGTACAGAGGATTACTGGGCAATGTATGTGAAACCTGAAATCCGCATAGGAGAAGATTTTACGATTATACCTGGTGTTAGATACGAAAGCAATCGAACCGAATATACTGGTTATAGAGTCGATGAAAATAACACTCCTTTTCTTTGGAGTCCCGTTAATCCTGATACAGTAACCGTAGTAAGAGAGAACAATTATCTTTTACCTATGATACAATTTTTCTACAAGCCATTTAATTGGCTTAATTTTAAAGGTGGATTTACAAAGACTTTACAAAGACCCAATTACCAGGATATAATTCCATCATGGATCTTACCAAGATTTTCTGATTTTGTGACATGGAAGAACTCTACTCTTCGTCCTGAGCAATCAACTAATATTGATTTTCAAGTATCTTTATTTTCTGATAAGATTGGATTGTTTTCAGTTGGGGCTTTTCACAAAAAAATTAAAGATATGATGTTTTACACAGGAGCTAAAGCGATAGTAGATACGGCATTTTATGGTCTCCCTTCCAAAGTGAGATATAAGAGGACAGGTTTTGTTCTTAATAATGAAAATGATGTTCTTGATTATGGATTTGAGGTCGAATGGAAATCTAATTTTTGGTGGCTACCCGGTTTACTTAAAGGGTTAGTGGTGAATGTTAATTATACCAGAAATATTTCTGAAGCAAAATATCCCAAAACAAGAATAATACAAGAATATGATGAATTTTTTAATCTTACCGTGCGTAATAATGATACAACATATACAAGTCGAATGGTCTTACAGCCAGATCATCTATTTAACTTAACAGTAGGGTATGATTATAAAGGTTTTTCAATTAGATGGGCATTAAGATATAAATCCAATATTTTCAAGCTAGCAGCTGAGAAGCAAGATCTACGAGCATATTCAACCGACTTTGTAAGACATGATATTGCAATTAAACAGAAACTGCCAATTGAAGGATTAGAATTGTTTTTAAATATCAATAATTTAACCAATGAGTATGAAGTGGATGTGATTCGTCCTAGAATAAATCCCAAAAGCTTATCGTCCAATACCTATGAATCAACCTGGCATGAGGAACACTATGGAAGGTTAGCCTCAATAGGTTTAAGGTATAGGTACTAATTTAATAATATAGAATATAGTAGAATTTCTAAAACTAAATAAGGAGGAAACAAAAAAAAATATTCCTAATATTATATAAATAGACTTATAGTATAATATTTTTTAATAATTGGGTACATTTTAGTAAATAACTTAACTAACAACTTATTAACAAGAAAGGAGTTCTTTATGAAAAAATTTGTAACATTCACAATCCTAATGTGCGTTTTCGTCCTAAGTAATATGACGTTTGCACAAATTACAGAAAGTGGAGACACTTTAATTATTGGTCCGCAGAACCATGATGGTTCTCCTGTTGGAGCTCTAAATTATTACATTAATTCAGATACACTTACTGATGGAAGCAGAGCACATAGTGTTTATAAAATACTAAGAGGTGAAACATATATTTTAACTAATACAATTTTTGCAAATTTCCCATTAGTGTTAGTTGCAGATGCACCGGATGATGAAAACATGCCTCCAGTTATTAGAGCTGGACTTAGAGATGATGGTACAGTTGTGGCACCATTAATGGACATTGGTGATGATTGGACAATGAAAAATGTGTATATGAGTGGTATCGTTCCTACTGGAGATGCATCAATTAGCTGGTTTGTAGTTCAAGTAACCAAACCCTATGCATCAATAGATCTAAATGGTTGTGTTTTCGAAAATGTTAATGCTGGATGGTGTTTTATTCATAATTATTTTGGTGGCACGAATGCAACTTTTAAAATTCAAAATTGTACAGTACGTAACTCGCTAAACAGTGGTGGTACATGGGCTGGTACGTTTTTAGGTCTTGGAGTTACTGATTCATTGATTTTCAGAAACAATACATTTTTTAATGTACAAGGACCAGTATATACTTGTACCGAAGTTGAAGGTACAGCTTATATAGAATTTGAACATAATACTATCGCAAATTCAGTTGTTCATCAATTTGTAAGCAACAAACCGGTTGAATGCTACATGAATAATAACATTTTCTATAATTGTTATTCATTAAGTGGAGGTCCTACTGAGATTAGTAAACATCCAGATAAAGAGATCCACGGTATAATTCATTTTTTCCTATTTGATCCGGAAGTATTAGATACTACTTGGTCTTCATATTATGATCCAAATGGAGATGGAACATTAGAAGAATCTGAAAGAAAATTTGAATTGAAAAATAATGCATGGTTCTATTCTCAAGATATAGAAGATTATTGGGCAAATAATGATACAGTTGCAGCGCAAAGCTGGTATTGTAACGCCGTGCAAGAATATTTTGTAAATAATGAAACAGAAAAAGAAGTAACTATTGTTGGCGGAGCGAGTGATGGAAGTGATACAACTTGGACATATGCACCTCACCCTCTTATGGTAGAAGAAAACACTACGAATGCTGATCCAGAATTTGCTAACACAGGTGGTTCAGAAGCCTTATTAAAGCAAAACCTTGAAAGTATCAGAGAAGCTGGACCTGGTGTACTATGGCATTACGAGACAGATGGAAGTCTAATTCAATTTGAATGGCCTTTACCTGAAGACCTTTCTTATACTAATGCATCAATGTTAACTGGTGGTACAGATGGTAAACCTTTAGGTGATTTGAACTGGTTCAAAGGTACGGTAGGAGTAGAACAAAAGGATGAGATAATACCTAACAAATATAGATTGTCTCAAAACTATCCAAATCCATTTAATCCATCTACTGTAATTGAATTTGCTATCCCTGTTAAAAACGATGTTACTTTAGATGTATTTAATACACTTGGACAAAAAGTTGCTACACTAGTTAACAAAGAGTTAAATGCAGGATCTTATAAGTATGACTTTGATGCATCTCAGCTTTCTAGTGGTGTATATTTCTATACAATTAAGGCTGGTAGCTCTTTTGTACAAAGCAAAAAAATGTTACTGTTGAAGTAAATTGTAAAGAAAAGAGAAATTAAATTTTCTTTGTTATCTTTGAGGGCGCTCTTAATTTAAATTTTAATTAGGAGCGCCCATAATTTCTCTTTATTACTAATTACCGTATTAAATCACAAACTATTAATTAAAAACATTTAAGAAAGATAAATTGAATCCAAAAACTGTTACAATAAAAACAATAGCCCAAGAATTTGGCGTTACTCCTGCTACAGTTTCAAAAGCTTTACGTGATAGCTCAGATATTGCAAGTGTAACAAAGGAGAAGATAAAGAAATTAGCAAAGGAACTGGGGTACCAGCCTAACTATTTTGCTAGAAGTCTTGTGAGCAAGCATAGTAACTTACTTGGAGTAATTGTCCCGGATTTGAATATTTCTTATTACTCAAGTTTAGTTCAGGGTATTTATGAGAATGCACAAACAAAAGGATATGAACCCATCATTCTATTCCACCATGAGGATCCAGCTAAAGAAAGAAAAAATTTAAAATTCTTAAATTCATTACAAGTTGATGGAATTTTAATTAATGCTGCAAATGGTAATAGGAATTATGATATTATTAGTCAAATCCAAAATAGTGGAACACCCATTGTGTGTTATGATAGAAGATTTAAAGGTGTTAATCTTAGTTCGGTTACAATAGACGATGAAGAGGCTACCGAGAAGTTATTTAAATATCTTGTACAAAATGATAGAAAAAAAATAGGGTACATTGGGATAACTGAAGGTGATGATGTAACTGTAACTAGGTATGAAAGTTATCGCAAGTGTTTACAAAAATATAATATGGAATTTGATCCAGGGCTTGTAGTAAGCTGTTTTCCCAATATTCAAGATTCAGAGGGATGTACGAAAAAAGCTCTGCAAGATGGTATGGAAATAGATGCAATTATTTGTGCTGGTGGTTTTATAGCTTATGGTGCTGGGAGAGCTATTTTATCAACTGGATTGAAGATGCCGGAAGATATTTTATTGGGTGAATTTGGAGATAATAATATTATTCAAAGACTAGGAGTTTCTTATGTTAGTATCAACGAATCTCCGCATAAAATGGCTAATGTTGCTGTAGATTTAATTGACTCATATCTAAAAAAGAATGTATCAAAAGAAATTCGTCATATCAATGTAGATTCAAAATTGATTTATTATGACCAT
>JBDLIN010000124.1:0-11048 GCA_039714835.1 Bacteroidota bacterium
CTTCCAACGTGGGGTGACAAATGGCATGATGAGGGTGCTACAATATTTGATACGATTGAGAAAGCAGAAAAATATTGTGAATGGTTATCTGATAGATATAAAGATCAACCAAATATAATCTGGATCTTGGGTGGTGATAGAAATCCAGATTCAGAAAAGCATCAAGAAATAATAAGAGCAATGGCAAGAGGATTACGCAATGGTGAGAGTAAAAAACATTTGATCACTTTTCATCCAATGGGGGATAAAACCTCATCAATATGGTTCCTTAATGATAAATGGTTAGATTTTAATATGGCACAGACGGGGCATTGGAGAAGACATGAAAAAGTTTATAAACTAATTACTAATGATTATAATCTTGAACCAATTAAACCATGTATAAATGGTGAACCGCAGTATGAAGATATTCCGGTTAGATTTGATGTAAGTAACGAAAGGTTTACAGCATATGATATTCGTGAAGCAGCGTATTGGTCAATACTTTCAGGAGCCTTTGGGCATACTTATGGCAATAATAATATCTGGCAGATGTGGACAGAAGAACGTGAATCAGTTCTTGGAGCAAGATTAACATGGAAGCAGGCAATTCATCATCCTGGTTCTACACAAATGGGGTATATACGAAAAATATTTGAATCTCGTCCATTTTTGGAATTAGTACCTGATCAGCAAATTCTTTCAGATTACTTTGGGCAGGATTACGATAACATAAGAACTGCTAGAGATAAAAATGGCTCTTTTTTTATTGTTTATATTCCGCAAGGACAAACAACTCGTTTAAGAATACAGAAACTAAAAGCAGAGAGTGTTTCCGGCTATTGGTTTAATCCGCGAGAAGGAATTAGTATCAAAATTGAACAATTTGAAAATCCTAATAAAGATATGGACATATCTCCTCCAACAAGCGGTCCAAGGACAGATTGGATTTTGATTTTGGATGATGCGAGTAAAAACTATCCAGATCCAATCGAGTTTGAGTTTACAACAACATTAAAGTAAAATAAATTGAGAAAGAAGGGATTGACATGAAAAAATTTCCAAAAGATTTTATCTGGGGAACTTCCACTTCAGCTTTCCAAATTGAAGGTGGATGGAACGAAGGCGGTAAAGGTAAGTCAATCTGGGATGATTTTACACATACTCCAGGAAAAATATTAAATGGTGATATAGCTGAAGTTGCTTGTGACCACTATCATCTATATGAAGAAGATATTAAATTATTAAAAAATCTCGGAGTAAATGCATATAGATTATCAATCGCATGGACGAGAATTTTACCGAGGGGTTATGGTAAAATCAATAAAGAAGGTATTGAGTTTTATTCAAAGATAATCGATCTATTAATTGAAAACAATATTACTCCATGGTTAACACTTCACCATTGGGATTTACCTAATGCACTGCAAGAGGAAAAGAATGGATGGCTTAACTCAGAGATAGCTGATTATTTTTCCGACTATGCACGAATTTGTTTTGAAGAATACGGGAGCAGAGTTAAAAACTGGATTACGTTAAATGAACCTTGGGTTACTGCAATTTTAGGATATGGAAAAGGAAATTTTGCTCCGGGTCGAAGATCAAATACTGAACCATACATAGTAGGTCATAATTTATTAAGAGCGCATGGTAAAGCTGTAAAAATATATCGCGAGAACTTTCAAGATTCACAGAAAGGAATTATCGGGATGGCAAATAATTGTGATTGGAGAGAACCGAAAACAAATTCAGTTGAAGATATTAATGCATCGGAACGTGCACTCGAATTTTTTCTTGGTTGGTTTGCTGATCCATTATTCAAAGGGGAGTATCCAAAATCAATGCGAGAAAATGTTGGTGACCGGCTACCAAAATTCACTGATGAAGATATTGAACTAATCAAAGGATCTTGTGATTACTTCGGATTAAATCATTATACAACTATGTATGCTGAAAATGCTAATGGTAATGGATACGAAATTGATCCTCATGCTAATGGTGGTATATTTGAGGATGAAAGAGTTATTCTATCATCAGATGAATCATGGCAAAAAACAACAATGGATTGGAATATTGTTCCATGGGGTTTATCAAAATTACTAGAATGGATCGATACTCGTTATGAAAATCCCACAATTTATATTACTGAAAATGGAGCAGCATTTGATGATAAAATAGAAAAGGAAGAGATTCATGATGATAAAAGAATTGACTATTTAAATTCCTATATAATCGAAATAGCAAAAGCTATGCGGAAGGGTATAAGAATTAATGGATATTTTGTTTGGTCATTATTAGATAATTTTGAATGGGATCTTGGATATTCTAAACAGTTTGGACTACATCATATAGATTATAAAACATTAAAAAGAACCCCTAAAAATTCAGCTGCCTGGTATAAAAGTTTAATCGAAAAAAACGAGATATAGTAATTCAAAATAAAATATGAGAAAATGAAAAGAAAAATTTGTAAAACAGAAGATTCAAAACTTAAAAAGTTCCTATTAAAAAATGCTTTCCCATTATTTGGATTGGGAGCATTGATTTGGTTTTTGATTAGAGTTGTACCTAAACCGTCTAGAGCAGCATATCCTTGTATGAGAGTTGCAGCACCTATGGCATCTAGTTTCGTACTATGGATTCTTGGATTATCTGCGACCATATTTTCTTTCAAGAAAATGAAAACTGCTTATTTAAATTCTTCATACGGGTATGTAGCACTTTTCATGGTAATTACTGTTGGAGCATTTATTTTTACACTCAATCAAGGAAGTGTTGATTCCAAAGCTCGAAATAGTAGTAATTTTGAAGAAACAGTTACTCCTAACAATCCAATCGGAGAAGCGAAAGGAATCAATCCCGGAGCAGTGGTGTGGGTGTGGAATCCTGATGCGACCAATGAAAATTGTAAAAATAAGTATTATGGTTCAAGTGGAGCTCCAGCAGATACAACTGATGACGGATGGTTTTTAAGTAAAAATAATAACCAGATTGTGATAGATTCAATGCTCTCTGATGGATTAAAAAAGCTTACTGGTAAGTCTTCTAATTATAATGCTTGGGATACTCTCTTTACTTTTTTTAATCAGAAGAAACATGGTAGAAATGAAGGGTATAAAGATGGTGAACAAATATTTATAAAGATAAATGCAACTTCGACCTGGGGGAAGGGACAATCTTGGGGAAATATATCTGCAAATAATGAGCATATGAGAAACGATTTTTATGGAATTGCTGAAACTTCTCCTCATCTTATTCTTTCTTTGTTGCGACAACTGATAAATGTTTGTGGAGTTCCACAAGAGAATATTTTCGTTGGTGATCCGATGAAGCATATCTATAATAATAGTTTTGATTTATGGAATAATGAATTCCCTGATGTACATTACATGGCAATTGAGGGTGATGAAGGGCGTGAGCAAGTTGTTCCTACAGGGAATGAAATTATTTATTATTCTGATAAAGGTAATGAGATGAGTGGAGCAGTTTCTGATAAAATATATACAGTTATGAATGAAGCAGATTATCTTATTAATGTTCCAACAATGAAAGCTCATGGCCTTGCTGGGATAACATTATTTGCGAAAAATCATTTTGGCTCACATACTCGAGGCTCTGCAGAACATCTTCATCCTGGATTAATTGCTACTGAGGAAAATGCAAATCCAATTCGGACTGATTCCAGTATGTACAGAGTACAAGTAGATTTGATGGGACATGAAAGATTGGGTGGTAATCAAGTCCTCTTTTTATTGGATGCACTATGGTCTGGTTCTGAGGCCATTGATCCACCTACAAAATGGGATATGGAACCATTTAATGGTGATTGGACCTCATCGATATTTCTTTCACAAGATATGGTAGCTATTGAATCTGTAGCTTTTGATTTTCTCTACACAGAATATGATGGATCATATAATATATACTATCAGCAAAAAGTCAATTATCCTCATATGAAAGGGACATCCGACTATTTGCGTCAAGCTGCTTCATCGGATTTTTGGCCAGATGGAATAATTTATGATCCTGAAAATGATGGGACACCAATAAGCAGTCTGGGTGTAAACGAACATTGGAATAATCCAATTGATAAACAATATACTAGAAATCTTGAAACAGGTAATGGAATTAACTTAATTTTTATAGATCAAACTATAACAGATGTTCAAAAAACTACAAATCATTTACAACCAAAAAAATATACTCTTTATCAGAATTATCCAAATCCATTTAATCCCTCTACAAAAATCAAATATTCTTTATCTGAAGCATCTAAAGTTGAATTAGTTGTTTATGATGGACTTGGCCAAGAAATACAAACCGTTGTAAACACAACTCAAAATGCTGGTACATATGAAATTACCTTTAATGCTACAAACTTCACATCAGGAATTTATTTCTATCGTTTGAAGACTGACTACTTCATTGAAGTGAAGAAAATGATTCTACTAAAATAGAATAATATGTAAATCATTTTAATGATTTGTAAAACATCATATCGTGTTTTCCTTCCTTTAGTTATTACACACTTTTTAAGCTTATCGTGCTCAATAGATGAAGAAAAATATTCATGGGAATTAAACCATTCGAAGGTGATAGAAACCGGTGATCTAAAATGGGCACCAGAACCGTTTGTATTTGAAAAAGGAAAAGCTGTTCGTTTTATAGATTACGAAAACGGGAGTGATTCAAACGATGGGCTGACAAAAAACACTCCATGGAAACATCACCCTTGGGATTCAATAGCAACCGATAAAGCAAAAGATTGTTCGGGAATTCATACTTATGTTTTCAAACGTGGTGCTATATATCGTGGTACCTTGGTTGGGAAAGAATCAGGAACAACAGAAAATCCAATTCGTTTAACATCTGATCCGAATTGGGGAGAAGGGGAAGCTGCGATTTATGGCTCTGAACTTATTACTGAATGGACAAAAGGAGCAGTGAACAAAGACATCCCAAATGCTGAAAATGTGTGGTATGCTGACTTAGAATTTTCTCCACGCTGTTTGTGGATGGTAGATGGTAAAGAAATAGAGAGGCTAAAGTTAGCACGCACTCCAAATTGGGAAGTATCAAACCCGGATGATATAAAAAGTGAATGGTGGGAGTGGGAAAATCCGGAATGGTGGAAAGGCGAAGGACACTTTACTATTGGAGAGAATAATGAGAAAGTCCATCTTGGAATTGATAGAAAGAATTTAACCAAGCCAGCTGATTATTATCTTGGTGGAATCGTATGGAGTGAATGGGGAATTGTAATGGGAACTCCGTTTGCAAGCAGGATTGAATCGTTCGATGAGAAGCAGAAAGGAGTTGGATTTCAAGGACCATGGTATGGTAAGTCAGAAAAGATAATTACAAAAAACAGATATTATCTTGAAGATAAACCGCACTACTTAGATTCCCCTGGAGAATTCTGGTTTGAGAAGAAAGGTGAAAGTGGAAGGTTGTATGTTTGGTTGCCGAATAATAAAAATCCGAATAAAATTAAGATTGAAGCAGGTAAACATGTAAATCTTTTAGACAGCGATGGAATGAGTTATGTGAATATTTCAGGACTTACGTTCCGGTTTACAAATATTCATTGGGACTTAACTGCAAGGCTCTATAAACATAAAGATATTGATGGCGCATGCATAAGGTTATTAGGAAGCAGTGATTTGTTAGAAGTATCAAATTGTAGGTTTGAGCATGTAAATAAAGCTGTAAAAGTGAAAGCAGTAAATGATAATGATAAAATCGGTACTATAATTATTAAAGATAATGACATCCGCTACGTAGATCATGAAGCAATTGATATAACTGGAAGCTCCCGTTGGGCAAAAGCATTACCGCCATTTGCGGAATTTCATAATGTAAAAATTCTCAGAAATAATTTATATCAAATTGGATTAAGACCGATAAGAAGCCAGCATGGTCATGCAATTCATGTCGGTTTGCCGGACTTAATGGAAGTTGCAGGTAATGTGCTTTATAGATGCTATGGCGCCGGTCTATTTTTATTTGGCGGGAAAGATAGTGGTGAATTGAGAGATCGACCGCTTTCCAGAATGCTTGTTCATCACAATAAAGTTGTTGATCCATTATTAAACACAAATGATTGGGGTGGAATAGAAACTTGGCAGGGCGGGCCGGCTTATGTTTACAACAACATTTCCGGTAACCCGGGCGGATATTGGAATTGGGCATTTGATCCAGAAAAAGGAAATGCGCGATTAGGTTATGCATATTATCTTGACGGAGCATTCAAAAATTATTATTTCAATAATATTGCTTGGGGTAATTCTAATGAAATATCAAGTCCGCTTGGCAACTCTTCTGCCTTCCAGGAAATTCATGGATATCAGAATACAATTTTTAACAATACTATTTACAATTTCATAAAGGGAAGTAAAAGACAAGCTCCGCATGCCGGTAGAAATAAATATATGGGAAACATTTGGAGTGGAATAAGTGATTGGATCTTTGTACATGCCAAACCGGCAGGTTCACCGGATGCAGGAAACGAAGCACATGCCGGCAAACAGAAAGAACACTTCGCACTTGAAAAGAATGCATATGCAAAAAATATATTTTACAATGTCACAGATAGATTTGGAGTATTTGAACCCTCAGGTCGTTGGCATAAAAATATTGAATCTTACAGAAATGCACTGAGTAATATTGGATCGCTCTCTTCGAATGTAGGAACTCGAGTAGAAAAAGCACCATTTAAAAATGCAGAAAAGCATGATTTCCGTTTGAACAAAGAGTCCGAAGCAAAAGATAATGGTTTAAAGGTTTTTGTGCCATGGGGATTATACGCAGAATGTGGAGAATGGAATTTCTATTTAAATGAAAATGATCCTAACGAAGTACTTGATGAACACTGGTATATGACTCCATACTATACTAATCGGGATATATATTATAAAACACCAAGACATTCTCTAACAGTAGTTAATATTGATAAAAAAAACTACATAGAAGGAGAGCTTGAAGACTGGACAAAAGGAGCTTTGCAGCTTAATGGAATTGACCAATATTGTGTTCTGAAGGATGAAGATATTAAACCATTTGAAGTAAAGTTTGGTGATTCGATAAAAGTGTTTAGTAAAGAATCAATTCCATCACCAAATCCGAATAATGGAAATTTTCTAATTGAACTTTACTTTAAAACTAGTGGAAGTAGTGGGACACTAATTTCAAAAATGGATTCTGTTGGCTATGAAATCAATCTTACTAAAGAAGGGAAAATTTCTTTTATTGCACAAGACAGAATAGAAAAAGCTGAGTTGATAAGTCTAAAAGAAAATATTAATGATAATAATTGGCATCACTTAATAACTGAGATAGATCGAACACAAAATAAATTGCGAATTTATATTGATGGAAAATTAGATGGTGAAGAAACCTTAGACTTACTATCGGATGTCTCATTATCAAATAGCGCAGATTTTTATGTCGGAAAAGGAAGTAAAGGATTCTGTAAAGTTACTGTTGACTTCCTTCGTATTGCAAAAGGTACGCTTGCAGATGCTTACACAACAATAGATGAATTATATAAATGGCAGTTTGATGGACCATTTCTTAAAGACTTTACCGGTAACACGATTGAAGATGGGAAACGGGATGCTGGAGCAATTGAATATCGAAATTAAATTTTTAGAATAATAAATGAATAAGATAAATTATAAAAACAAAATATTTTCAAGGTATCTATTTGTAATTCTTTACTCTCTGATAAATCTGATACCTTTGACACTAGTTGCTCAAACAACTGGGTATTCAGATTCATTTGACGGAGAGATGAAAGTAACAGCTCCACCATCATTTGAACTAAACCAAGAGAATGGTCTACTTAATATTAGAGTTAGGAAAGAGACAAGTAAAACATGGCAGGCAGTTAATTATGACATTGGAAGTACTATCGATATAACTGCTCATCCTTATGTCAATGTCAGGTTAAAAGCTGATAAACCAATTTTACTTACTGTTAAGATATTTGATTATTATTTTGTTGGTATGGGCGTAAATATAAAAGTGTATCCATCAGATGAGTTTGTTGATTATTTAGTTGATTTTTCCGGCTCATCAAGTGTAACAAAGGCTGGAATAACTAATATTGAGTTTATAGCAAATGGTAATTCTATTGAATCATTCAATGCGGAATTGATTATTGATGATCTAAAAATGGGATCGGATGCAATTATGTTAGCAGGAATAGGTGCGGTTGATAAGCAAACAGCTTTTATTAATTCCAATTCAAATAGCATCCAACTTTTAGATATTAATAATTCGAATAGCTTGTCTGTTAGTAGTAATGAGCAATCAATTATCAATTTAAATATTTCTGAAATCAATAATAGGATAGCTGAATTATCATACGATTGTAGTAATGACTTTACAGGTGAGGCAACATTAAATGTGGTTGTGAACGGAGTTGAAGGTTATATAGATAATTCATTAGTGATTCCAATAGAAGTAGAAGGAAATGTTGTTCCAACGGTTGATGAAATCCCAGATCAAGCAGTAGTTGTTGGAGATACGATATTAGTAAAATTAGAAGGGATATCCGATGGTAATGTTACTGTAGAGCAACAACTAAATATTACTGCTTCATCAAATAATCAAGAAGCACTGCCTGATAGCAATATTACAATTGATTTTAAACAAGGATTATCAGTTGCAGCTCTATATTATAAAGTTGAGAAAGCTGCGAATAACATTGAGGTTAATATTACTCTGGATGATCAATATAAAAACAACAATATAACCCAAAAAAGTTTTTTGATTAGTTCTTACACTCAATTAAATAATCCACCTACTATTGATAACCTACTAGATAAGTATATTTATTTTGAAGATGGAGAAGTATCAATTCCATTAACAGGAATATTTGATGGTGATGATGGAACACAACAATTGTCAATATCAGCTACTAGTAGTAATAATAATGTTATTCATGATAGTACAATTACTGTAAATTATCTTCAAGGATTAATGACTGCTGAATTGATATTGATACCAACTTCTTTTGGTACTACAACTATTACAGTATTTCTACAAGATAACGGTGGTAATGCATCAAATAATGGTGATGGAATAATTGAAACTCAATTCAATGTGGAAGTTGCATTAAAACCGGTAAATGGTCACTCTGCAGATTTCACTTCATTTAATAATTGGGGATTAGATCAACAAAATGGACAGCAATCGTACGAACTTGGTACATTTAAAGGGAAGGATAATGTAATAAAGATTGTCTTAAAAGATAAAAGCTGCTGGACAGGAACTATTTATAATGCACCTGAAATGAATTTGGATCAACATCGTTATCTGAGCTATGAAATCTATATGGAAGGAGAAAGTTTTAACACTGGAGTTGGTGGGAGAACACATACATATCTCTATGATGATGGCTGGGACCCGGACGTTGATAGAAATTTACCTGGTGCTCATGAACAACGTAAAGTTATAATGCCTGATCAATGGCAAACAGTTTTTATCGATTTCCGTAGTGAAGGAGGGATGGATAATAACAATGGTGACGAAATTGATGTAACTAGAATTCAAAAAGTACTGTTTAATTATGCATCCAACTTTACTTGGCCTTTCCCAATTGATAATGGAACCGTATATATAGCTAACCTAAAAATAGGTAACAAGGTGCCAGACAGCTTAATTACTGG
Organism: Bacteroidota bacterium; assembly: GCA_039714835.1. Lineage (GTDB taxonomy): Bacteria > Bacteroidota > Ignavibacteria > Ignavibacteriales > Melioribacteraceae > SZUA-22. Next base: position 9,654 of record JBDLIN010000124.1, read on the forward strand.
AATTCAATATCAATGTACTATTGCGTCTATTCCAAATCAAACCATTTTTGTGGGTACAGATTCAATAACAATTCAATTAACAGGTATCTCAGATGGACGTTCCAATTCAGTAGCACTCTTAATTGTGGCAGAGAGCAGTGATAGTAGTTTTATTCCCAATCCGGTGGTTAGTTCTGTAGATAACCTTGGAAAGGCAAAATTAACGTATTTACCTTCTGATGAAACAGGTAGAGTATATATTACTGTAAAAGTTTCTGCAGAAGGATCAATAGATAGAACAACAGGATTTTACATTGATATAGTTAGTGATGAATTAAATAAAACAGTTGATATTGATATATCACCGGGCACCCAGTATCAAACGATGAGGGGTTTTGGTACTTTCCAATTCTCTGATAGAGAAAGTTATGTTGATATGTACACCGAAGAACTGGGAGCATCTGCAGTTAGAATTGGTATAATAAGCAACCAAATTGAACCGGTTAATGATAATAGTGATCCGGACATTTTGAATCTTGACGGATACAATCATAATGCGTTCAACTTTGATTATTACAAAAACTTGAAAGAAAAAGGAGTTGAAACATTTATATTAACTTCATGGTCACCACCTGCATGGATGAAAAGAAATCTTTCGGTTGATTATGGATATGCTTCTGCTCCTGAATATTCATTAACTGACAATATTCTTGAACCATATTATTATAATGAATTTGCAGAGAGTATGGTTGCAGTTGTCAAAATGTTTAAAATTAAAGCAAACATTGATCTTTATGCAATTGGCATTCAAAATGAACCAGCGTTTACAGAGCCTTATGCAAGCGCTGTTTTGAGTCCTGGTAAATTTACCGAGTTAATTGAAATAGTAGGTAAAAGATTTGAAAGAGAGGGTATTACAACAAAATTATATATGCCCGAGCAAGTATTTACTCATAACCATTATTCAATGGCTGATTATGTGAATGCACTAAAAGCTAGACCAAATGCTGAAAAGTATGTGGACATAATTGCTACCCATGGGTATGCTGAAGATGGAATTCAACCAGGTCAACCATCGTTTTCTAAATGGCAAGAGTTATGGAATGAATCTCAAGGGTGTCTAAATCCAAAAGAATTGTGGATGACAGAAACTGATCCTGATTGTAATAATTGGAATGATGCTATGTCTTTTGCCGGATCAATTCATGGTGCAGTTAAGTATGGTAATGTGAGTTTGTGGACTCTTTGGAACATCGAAGGAACAATGTTAAATACCGGAGAAAAATTAAAATCATTTAGTACTTCTCAAAATTATTACAAATTTGTAAGACCAGGTGCGCAAAGAATAGAAGTTACGTCAGGTCATGAAGATATTTTAGTTACAGCATTTTTAGATAATAAGAATGCTCGAATTAC
>JBDLIN010000125.1:0-11046 GCA_039714835.1 Bacteroidota bacterium
GCAATTAAAGGGACTCTAATCCCACCTTCGTGTAACGATCCTTTTAATCCACGAAGTGGTCCAACGCTGTTAAAAAATTCATAGTCAACTTGATTCTTCAAGTAAGTTGTACCATTATCTGATGTGAAAAGAACAATTGTATTCTCTTCAAGCTCAAGTTCTTCTAATAGTGATAGTAATCTTCCAACTTGCTCATCCATGAAACTGATCATAGAAGCATAGCAAGCTTTAGGAGTTGGATGTGGCTGATACGAACCGCCTTCGTAAGGTTCTTCGAGCCATTTACCTTGATACTGTTTTAAGTTTTCATCTGGTACTTGAAGAGCAAGATGCGGAATAACAGTTGGGTAATAAAGAAAAAATGGTTTGTCTTTATTCTCTTTAACAAATTTCAGCATTTCATCAGCAATGAGTTGCGGTGCATATGTTTCTCCCTTTACTCCTCTAGTATTACCTTTCAAAGTAATATTGATGCTATCACTAACCAAGTATTTTGGATAAAGATTATGTGCATGCCTTTGACAGTTGTATCCAAAAAATCGGTCAAAACCTTGATTTAGCGGATCCCCAGTAGTACCAACTGCTCCTAATCCCCATTTGCCAAAACAGCCTGTTGTATAACCGGTATTTTTTAATGTTTTTGCTATGGTTGGTTCAGATGAAGGTAAGGGTGATTGTCCACCATATATTCCAGACACTTTATCTTTAATCTCTCCATTGTTTCTTATATAAGCATGTCCACCATGTTTTCCAGTCATTATGTTGCATCTTGATGGAGCACAAACAGCTGAACCAGCATAGAATTGAGTAAACCTCATCCCCTCCATGGCTAACTTATCTATATTTGGTGTCTCTATTTTTGTCTGCCCATAACTACCCAACTCTTGCCAGCCGAGGTCATCAGCCATTATTAAAACGATGTTTGGTTTTGTGGGATTTTCCTTTTGACAGGAAGTAAAAAAAGTGACTAATAAAAGTAGTATTCCAATTTTAATTGCAAAATTCAATATTTGATAATTGTGTTTGTTCATTTGTTTACTCATCCTATTTTATTCCGATGTATTCTATATAGCAAATAAATTTATTTTCGGAGAAGAAAGATAATCTAGTTCATGATGCCAGAATCATTGTGGTTGTCTTTAAAGTGTTTAAAAACCGTTAAAACGGTTAAATAATACTTTTTTTACCTTATTAACCAACGATTTAAATCGTTGGTTAATAAAATACTAGACTTTGAGACATTTCTTATGATCCGTGACGTCCAAGTTTCTTTCTGAAAATCAATTGCTAAGTAATATATTTTTTGTTTGAATAATAATTTTAATTTATCACAACTTCATCAACAAAAACCCATGCTGGACCACCAGCACCTTTATGCCAATCTGGACAAGTACCAACATTTTTTGCGTGTATTTTCAGATAACGAGTTTTAAGTGTATTTATATTTAACTCATATTCTTCACGAAAAATTAGGGTTGATTTAACATCTGTTTTTCTTTCAATCTTTCCTACTGTTTTGAAATCAGAATTATTTTCTGAAACAGAAAATTCTACAAAATCTGGTGAGAATATCCACGATTCCAGATTGTGAAGAAATCCCGCTTTTATATTTTTCATTTCAATCTTTTTTCCAAAATCGATTGTTGCTATCATATCATTTTTTTCAAATCCCTGCCAAACTGAATAATCAACTGATGAGAAATATTTATCCGGTCCGTGCCAGCCATCGGTTAATGCATTTGAACTACCTCCAGTATACTTCTTATGAGGAGGAAGATTAAATGAGACTTTCCCACCGATTCCTTTGTGTTTTATTTGGATATTATCTTTTGGTAGATATTTTTTTTCATCTGTGTCTTTATACTGTTCCCTTAGAGATTGTAACTCTTTTTTCAATTCATCAATGACAGATTGATATGAAGGATTACCATACTCATTTTTCATTTCTTGTGGATCATTCTCCAAATCATACAACTCCCATTCATCAACATCATAATAAAAGTGAATTAACTTATATTTAGAATTTCTTATCCCGTAATGCCTTTTAACTCCATGCTCAGCAGGATACTCAAAATAATGATAATAGACTGAAGTTCTCCAATCATCTGGAGTATTTCCGGTTAATATGTTTCTTAGAGATTTACCTTGCATATCCTTAGGAATCGGGATGCCGGCATAATCCAGTATTGTTGGAGCATAGTCAATATTTACAACCATATCATTTTTATTAACAACGTTCTTCAAAGCATCTGGAGCTTTTACAATTAAAGGAGTTTTATGTGATTGCTCATACATAAATCGTTTATCAAACCATCCATGCTCACCAAGATAAAAGCCTTGATCAGAAGTATATACCACAATTGTATTCTCAGATAGATTATTTTCATTAAGATAATCAAGAACGCGACCAACATTATCATCAACTGAGGCAATACATCTGAGATAATCCTTAATGTATCTCTGATATTTCCATCTTGCTAATTCGTCACCTTTTAGTTTCTTCTTTTTGAATTCATCATTTTTTGGATTATATGCTTCGTCCCATTGTTCTTGCTGTTCTTTACTCATACGGTTATAAATTCTTTTCCATCCTTTTCCACTTATCTTTTCATCTTTTAAGTGATAATCTTTTTTATCAACTGGGACTTTAAGATCGTAATCGATAAACATATCATCATCAATCTCTAAAGTTTGTTCTCGTGCAGAACTGCCTCGATTTTCATAATTATCAAAGAGAGTTTCAGGTTCAGGTACTTGGACATTATCATATTTATTTAAATATTCCTGGCTAGGCATCCAGTTACGGTGCGGGGCCTTGTGATGTAGTAATAGACAGAATGGCTTACCTTCTTCACGTTTATCTAGCCAGCCAAGTGCAAAATCAGTTGTTAAATCTGTAACATATCCATCTACACGCTTTCTCTCTCCCATTTCAATAAAATCGGGATTGTAATAATTGCCTTGTCCAGGAAGGATATTCCAATAATCAAAACCGGTTGGCTCACTTTTTAAGTGCCATTTACCAACAATAGCAGTAGAATAACCATTTTCTCTTAGTAATTTTGTAAACATCATCTGGCTGCCGTCAAAGGTTGTCCCATTATCTAACATACCATTGAGATGGTTATATTTTCCTGTGAGCATAACTGCTCTACTTGGACCACAAATGGAATTCGTGACAAAACTCTGTTGAAACAACATTCCTTCTTCTGCCAATCTATCAATATTTGGTGTAGTGTTTATTTTGCTTCCATAACTACTTATAGCTTGATAAGCATGGTCATCAGACATAATTATCAAAATGTTTGGTTGCTCTTTACTTGCACATGATTGCAATAAAAACAACGATGTAAGAATTCCAATTACAGCCACTGGCATCAGTTTAAGAAATACATGTTTTTTCATTTTTTAAACCTGTTTAGTTATATGTTTTTATTTTCTGTTTATTGTTATAAGACCTTATTCTATTTCATCTTGTTCAGAACTGATTGAAGTTCACTTTTTATAGGAAGAATATTCTGCTGGATCTGATTATCTGGTATTGGATTTTCCTCAAGCGGATCATATTTAATATTGTAGAACTCTCCAGCATCATATAATTTCCATTCCTTAGTTTGAGCATATCTTTTAGGTGAAAATCTCCCCCACTTGGGATTATAATCACAAAATATCCAGTCTCTCGGATTTCCGGAATCACCATTAATTTGAGGAAGAAAACTTCTTCCATCTTTATGTGGAATATTATATTCATTCACTCCCACTGCTTCGAGCAATGTTGGAAGAAAATCTGTAAAATCAATCAAATCCTCACACACCATTCCTTTAGTTTTATTTTTGCTCCAACTTGCAATCATAGGTACATGTGTGCCAGCAGTTGTGGTCTTACCTTTTTCACCGCGAATCTGAGTATTTTCCATCTGAGTAGTAATCCTTTTATGTGTACCATTATCTCCGATGAATATTATTAAAGAATTCTCAAGCAGATGATTTTGTTCAAGTTTTTTAACAATCCGACCAACAATTTTATCTGTATATTCGACCATATCCTTAAAATATATTGGATTGTTTTTATGCTTTTCATCTTCTTCAAATTCCGAATCAGGAGTAGGAATAAATGGATCATGTGTAAGAATCATTGGATAGTAAACAAGGAAAGGTTCTGATTTATTACGATCGATATAATCTAAGAGGAAATCACAAACTATATCAGGACCATATTGATCCTCATTGTATTGTTTATACTCCCCATTTATATTTAATAGTGGTTTCCAATAACGAGAGCTGAATCTATCCAACTGCCAGAGACAATATTCATCAAATCCATTTTGCTCAGGATATGTTCCATCTCCTTTATAACCAGCGCCTTCATACTTACCGACTAACTGCCATTTCCCAGCAACACAAGTTGAATATCCTGCTTCTTTGAGAAGATGAGCGAATGTAATTTGTCCTTTAGGCATAGTCCCGAATTCTGTATAATTTCTAAAATTATACATTCCAGTCATTATTTGAATCCGCGAAGGTGTACATAACGGAGTAGAATAACAATTTGTAAAACGAGATCCATTTGCTGCTAATTTATCGAGGTTAGGTGTGCTATATGAAGTACTTCCATTGCAGCTTAATCCTTCATATCCCAAGTCATCAGCCATAATTAAAATAATATTCGGTTTTGACGAATCAGATTGATTACTATTTGTACACGAATTTAAGATAACCATAGCAACTATGATTAGAATAATAATTTTGATAAAATTAATTCCAGTTTTAAGATTATTTTTCATGAAGGTTCCTAAATTTTAATGATAAATATTATTTTTTCTGTTATAGGATAATTACCATAGGTTCGCCAAACATTTAAAATTAAATCATAACTCCTTAAAGGCATTCCGGTATATATACAATTACTTGTTGAGAATATGTAACCGCCATTTTGTCTTTTGGTTTCATATTAGTGAATAATATAATCTTTTCCTTGTAAACTTTTATTACATGATTTTTGCCATGCAGATAATTCTTCCTTCATTTTTTCAAAAAGTTCAGGGTGATCACTTTTAATATCTGTCTGTTCACCAGGATCTTTTTTTAGATCATACATCATAAAAGAATTACCTTTATCAACACTGATTATCTTATATTTATCGTCGATTAATGCTAGTTTTTTTCCAGATTGAAATTTAATTGGGATAGTTCGATCTGCTGTTTGTCCGTTTAGCATTGGCAACAAACTAATACCGTCCAATTGTGTCGGTTGATTTGGATGTGAGTAATCAAGAATATCCATAATAGTTGGGAAGTAATCTGAAGTTGAACAAGGAAATTTAGATAATTGCCCGGCCTTAATATGTTTTGGCCATTCAAGTATTCCTGGGACTCTGATGCCACCTTCAAAAAGATCCTTTTTCCTTCCCCGTAAAATTCCGGCTGATCCTTTCCCGTGACGTTTACCTACATCTTTACTTACTAAACCTGCAGGCCCATTATCTGAACAAAACCATAACATTGTGTTATTTGAAACATCAATTTCTTTCAAACTTTTTCTCAGTCTGCCAATTTGATCATCCATAGCTGATATGGAACCAAAATGATTTTGAGAAAATTCGTCATGGCCCGAATATAAATCTCTATATTCTTCACCGGCAACAACTGGCCAGTGTGGAGTGTGAAACCAGATGACAGCGAAAAAATTATCTTTATTATTAACAGCATTTTTAATAAATGAAAGGGCCTTATCCATTATTAATTTTGAATCATCACCTTTTAAGTTATCTTCAACAAACTGATCTTGTCCGGTCCAGTAAAAAGTATTGAAGCTTTTCTTCTCCTCATCTTCTTTAACTGGATTCCACCAGCGATGATCGTTCCAATTAGCAGGTTTTATCATTGGATCATAAGTAGGTGTTTTAGCTTCTGTTGAAAAACATTCATCAAAACCGTTTTCCCATGGAGGAGAGTAGTGCATAATTCCACGTTCTCCACCACGATTAGATTCAGTTAATGTTTTAGTTAATGTTCCCAAATGCCATTTACCAAAATGTCCGGTTTTATATCCAAGAGATTTTAATACTTCTGCAAGTGTGAGTTCTTCCTTCGGTAAAGATCCAACATTGGCATTAAAGATTCCATACCTATAAGGATGGCGTCCAGTCAAACAACTTCCTCGCGTAGGTGAACAAACCGGGGCTGCTGAATAAAATCGTTCTAATTTAATACCATTTGCAGCCATTTTATCAAGGTTAGGTGTCTTAAGAAATGGGTGATTATGATATCCGATATCACCCCAACCCTGATCATCACTCATACAAAGAATTATGTTGGGATATGAAGGCTTTTGAGTTTTACAACTTACTAACAATGCTATCGTTACTAAAAAACCGGAAACTATTAAATATTTATATTTGCGCATTATTTTTATGACTCTATATTTATTTTGAATGTCCATGCATCTTTACATGGTGGACTTTTTATAACTTCATCAGGTATTTCTATTTCAATACCATAATCAGTTTTCTTCCAATCAACTACTCCATATCCTAATAGCTTAATTTTTGATCCACCTGATACAAAGAGTTTGTTAATTTTAACTTTTGTAGGAAGTGTGCTTTCTTTTTTCTCTGCTAAATAGATTGCATATACTTCTTTAGTATTTTTGTTTTGTGTAAAACAAATCTGATTTGTTTTATATGGTGCGAATGGCCTGGAATCATAAATAGCTTCACTATTTACTTTCATCCATTCACCAATTTCCTCAAGTCTCTTATATGCCTCCTCTTCAAGAGTTCCTTCTGGTGTTGGTCCAATATTTAATAATAAATTTCCTCCTTTTGCAACAATATCAACTAATGTATGAATTAATCTTCTTGAACTTTTATAATTTGGATTGAAGCTATGTCCCCAAGCTTGAGTCATGGTCATACATGTTTCCCAAGGGAATGGCAATATTTCTTCTGGTACTTGCTGTTCAGGTGTCCTATAATTTTCATAAGGTCCATGAACTGTCCGGTCCACAATCATTAATCCGGGTTGATGTTCCCTCGCCATTTTCGCAATTCTTGGCATGTCGATATCCTGTTCCCATTCTGGAATATCATATCCCCAGGAAATTACTTCATCGTTAATTGTTGAATCCGGTCTTACCCATCCGCCATCCAGCCAAAGAATATCAACATTTCCATATTCTGTCATTAATTCTTCAATTTGGTTAAAAGTAAAATCTTTAAACTCCTGCCACCGCTCCGGATATTTTCTCACATCATAATTATTACATCTGTTAGGTGTAGCTAAAAGAGGTGTCCAATATGCGGGATGATGCCAGTCAGGTTTAGAAAAATATGTTCCAACCATAAATCCTTCAGCCCTAAAATCATTTAAAACTTCTTTTACTACATTAGCTTTAGGATGATTACGAAATGGACTTTTTTTTCCAGTAATTTTGAAATCTGTGTATTTCGTATCGAACATACTGAATCCATCATGGTGTTTGGTACCAAAAACCAAATACTTCATACCTGCTTCTCTAGCTGCTCTAGCCCAAGGTTGTGGATTGAATTTTTGAGGATTAAATTTCTCAATTAAATTAAAATACATTTCTTTATACTCTGTATATGGCATTCCACCTCTATCCTGAAATGATTGATCTTCAGAACATAATCCCCAGGATTCCACTATACCTAATTGTGAATATAATCCCCAATGCATCATTAATCCAAATTTCATATCCTGCCACTTCTCTAATTTTTCTTTTACAAGAGGATCTGTTGGATATTCATATTGAGTTTTTTGATATGGGTGTTCTTGACCATTTATTAATATTGTAGTCATTACTATAATCCAAATTATTTTTTTCATAAGATAATACCTTTTAATTTTAAGATTTCTTTTAGCATGTGGTTAGTGTTAAAACTCTTCATTTTTTTGTTAATGAAAAGATTATTTCTTGTTTTTAATAAAAAATCCAAGCAGAAAAGAAAAGCTATAATAATAAGTTAATAAAAAAACAATGAGGATTTAAGCGTCCCAGTGATCAAGAAATGAAATTTAACCATTATATGCTTTTCTTTTGGCTTGATCCAAAAGAAACAAAAACTCAAGACTGAAAGAAATAAGCTAAAATTTGCTGCACTTCACTACAGAAAAATAACTCGTCGTTTCACTCCTCAAACAGATTTTTCTGCTTAACGTTCAGTTTACAAATTTTTTTTACGCTTATTTCTTTAGGTCGATTATTATAATCTCAATAATTAATTATATTATATTACAATGCCTAAAGGTTTTGTGTTTTTCCAATTACCTCTAGTGAAATCCGGGAATTCTTGAGGCATTCCTCCTTCCTTCACTGATTTTTCAGATAGAATTCCAACCGCACTCCAGAAAGCTCCTTCATAAACATTTTGATCCAAAGGCTCTTCATTCCTCAAACATTCGAAAATACGAGCCCGCATAATATAATCCATTCCACCATGTCCACCATCTTTTTTTGCTTCTTCACCCATTCGCAGCCATAATGGATGTTCATATTTTTCATAATACTTTTCTAATTCTTCACCTTCAGTCCAATGATGATGATCGTCTCCCTCAATTGCTATACGTGTTGGGAAACCGGAAAGTGTTCCTTTTGTCCCTTGAATAAGATTTAACCGGGAATAAGGACGCGGACTTGTTTCATCCCATTGTACCATAATTGTTCTACCAAGATTTGTTTTTATTATTGATGTATTTATATCACCGCATTTATAACCTATTTTATTCCATTTATGTTCAGCAGAAAAATTCTTTTTTGCAAATAATTCACGTCCGATTGCTGGGCTAGAGTAAGAAACAATCGAATTAAACATATCATCAGTTCTAGCGAGATTCATATATTGTGCAACTGGCCCCAAGCCGTGAGTTGGATAGAGGTTTCCGTTTCTCTTTGAATAATGATATGTTCTCCAACTACCTGTACCATGTTCTTCTTGATTCATTTGTCCGCGTAATTCATGAATATATGCAGCCTCTCCATGAAGTAATTCACCTATTACATTTTGATGACACATGTTTAAGTACATCAATTCTTCACGTCCATAATTTACATTTTCCATCATCATGCAGTGCTTTTGAGTTCTTTCAGAAGTATCAACTATTTGCCACATTTCTTCCATAGTAATACCTAAAGGGACTTCCACGAAAGCATGAACTCCGGCTTCCATGGCAGCAATTGCTTGTTTTGCATGCCACTCCCATGGCGTCGCAATGATAACTACGTCGAGTTTTTCTTTCTTAAGCATCTGCAAATAATCATTGTCACCATTTGTATAGGTTTTAACACTTGTGATTCCACGTTCTTTTAGTTCTTCAAGTTGCTTTTCAACTGTGGGGATGTGAGGATCTGCAATTGCAACAACCTCTGCATCCTTATACCCAGTTGTCCAAGACATATGACCGGAACCTCTAGAGCCAACTCCGATAAATCCACATCGAATCTTATCTAGTTTTGGAGCAATAAAGTCTCCCATATATTTTGAAGCAGTAGGACGAGATGGAGCACATCCTTGCCCAATAATTCCTACCCCAACTATAGCAGCTCCAGTTCCGTAAAGAGATGTTTTTAGAAAATCTCTCCTCGTTTTTTTTGAGCTCATATTTACTTTCTCCTATGTTTGATTTCACACAATTTTTGTTTGCAAATATTTCAATATATATAGAAATTCATTAATGACACTAATTATTCTGTGTAACAAATGTTTCATACTATTCCAACATTGGATCATTCATTTCTTTCTGAAGTAGTACTAATGAGGATTTCATCTCTTCAAGTTTAGAGGAATATTCACTCTTTTCAGCTAAATTGTTTATCTCATCAGGATCTTTATTCAAATCAAAAAGAAGAAACTTACTTGCTTCTGGATAATATATAAGTTTATATCCATCTTTTGTTATCATCCGTTGCAGGTGCATATATGCACCATAAATCGAGTTATAGTGCTTCTTTTGATTATCTTGAATCAAAGGTATTAAGCTTTTGAAATCTACACCACTTTTTTTAGCGCCAGAAATTTCAAGAGTTGTTGGCATTATATCTTGTAAATATATCGGTGTGTTACATTTAGTTCCACCCTCAATTCCCGGTCCACTAACTAAAAATGGAACTCTCACACTATGATCAAATAGATTCTGCTTACCCATTAATCCATGTTGACCACAAGCTAAACCATGATCTGCCGTGAAGAAAATATAAGTATTATCCTGCTCTCCTAATTCTTCAAGCTTTTTTAATATTAAACCAATCTGTTTATCAAGATGTGTGATTATTGCGTAGTATTCTTGTATGTTGACTTTTACAGCATATTCAGTACGTGGAAATGGTGCCAATCTCTCATCACGGAGACTTTCTGGACATCCGATCTGATCTTTATAAGGATATTCACTTAAAAAGTTTTTTGGTATTGAAATACTATCTAACGAATACATATCAACAAATTCTTTGGGCGATTGTCGAGGATCATGAGGCGCATTAAATGCTGAATAGATAAAGTAGGGTTCATCTTCCTTAGAAGCTAGCTCAATAAAGTTTATGATCTCCTCACCTTGAACTTCAGTCCAATGTTTTCCACCTTCCCAATAACCCCCTTTTGTTTTGTCCCACGGAAGCCACGATGTATCATTTCCATTCTTAGGTCTATTATATCCTTCTGGTGTATCTTTAGGCATACCAGGACGAAGTGTTCCAACAACATCGAATACATCTTTAGGATCAACTTTTTCTCTCCAATCACCATTGTAAAATACATGCCACTTACCAGCCATGTATGTTTTATAACCTGCTGATTTAATTCGTTGAGACCACATCTGCTTTTTAGGAAATTGTTCTTCTGGTGCATTCTTACTTTTCCATAAGAATTTTCCAGTGTTCAACATCATACGGCTTGGCATACATACAGCAGGGATCCATGATCCCATATTATAAGTATTTGTAAAGTGTAAACTTTGGTCAACAAGTCTATCAATATTAGGAGTCTTAATTTCTGTATTACCACAAGCTTTTAGAGTATTAAAACTTTGATCATC
>JBDLIN010000126.1:0-10860 GCA_039714835.1 Bacteroidota bacterium
ATTTTGATCACAGCATTTAAAAATAAAATAGCTTAAAATAATATTTTAAATCTTTTTTCTGTTGCGGGGGCCAGCCCAAAAGATGGCTGGTAAACTGGACATAATTCCATCCCAGAGTGCTGATAAAACAAAAAATCCCCATTGGAAGAACCAATGAGGATTTTTTCTTTAGTAGCGGGGATAGGACTTGAACCTATAACCTTCGGGTTATGAGCCCGACGAGCTACCAATTGCTCCACCCCGCGATGTATAAAATCAAAATGTAAAAGACTAAATAATTCAACTAACAATTTTCGGGTTATGAGCCCGAAAGCTACTCCCGATACATCGGGACTCCACCTTTATCCGCCGCGGCGGACCGCGATGTAAAATTTGGACTCGAAATATAGGGTTTGGCACGATAAATGTCAAATTACTGTAGAAAATTAACATTTTTCCACTTATTTTGCTTAAAGATTCTCAATTTTTAAGCGAAAGGAAATAATTACAAGTAAAATTAGGTGAATTATGCTTATTTCATTATTAGTTAAAGATTATGCCTTAATTGAAAATATTGGCGTAGAGTTTCAAAAAGGATTAAATATCATCACTGGTGAAACAGGTGCCGGTAAGTCAATTTTAATCGATTCCCTTGGTTTATTACTTGGGGAACGTGCTTCTAATCAAGTTGTTAGGAAAGGAGCAGCAAAATCTGTAGTTGAAGGAGTATTTAGTGTAGGAAGCAATTCAAAAATTAAAAAAGTGCTGAAAGATAATGATATTGATCATTTTGATGAACTGATAGTTCGAAGAGAGATTTCATTAAAAGGATCTAATAGATGTTTTCTTAACGATACACCAACTTCATTAACATTGTTAAAAGATGTTGGTAATTTATTGATTGATCTTCATGGTCAGCATGAACACCAATCATTATTAAAGAATTCTACGCATATTGATTATCTGGATGAATTTGCTGAAATCGATCCGTTGTTAAAGGAATACAAAGATCAGCATCAAAAGTTATCGGATATTGCAAAAGAACTCTATCTATTAATGAATAAAGAAAAATCTTTAAAAGATGAGAGAGAAGCGTTTGAATTTCAGATGAAAGAAATTGATGCTGTAGCACCTCAAATTGGTGAGGAAGAAGCAATTAAAGAAGAGATGAATCTTCTTGAGCATTCTGAAAAGCTTCTTCATCTGACAAATAAAATATATTCATTAGCATTCGAAAATGAATTTTCTACTCATGATAATTTAGTAGATATCCAAAAAAGCTTATCTGAACTTTCACAAATTGATAAAGTATTTGAAGAAAAAGCAAATGAAGCTGAATCAGCAATAGCAATTATCAATGATATCTCTGATTTTGTAAGAAGTTATAGGGAAAAAGTAGACGATGATCCTGGTAAATTGAATTCACTTAGAGAAAGATTAGGAGCGCTGAATCTACTTAAGAAAAGGTATGGTGGAACACTTGAGAAAGTGATTGAACATAGAACAAATATTGGTAAAGAATTTGAAATCGCCAACAATTACAATGAAAAGATTGAGAAATTAGGGAAAGAATTAGGGGAAGTAAGATTAAAAACCGGAGAAATTGCGAAAAAGATTTCTGATAAGCGAAAAATAGTTTCAGAAAAAATTCGTAAAGAGGTTATTAATACTTTAAAAGAATTAGGAATACCAGATTCCGATTTTCAAGTTAATATTAAAAATATTAAAGCTAATGACAGTTCTGCAAATTATATCCTTGTTGATGGTGAAAAATATAAATTCAATGGAAAGGGATTTGATGAAATAGAATTCTTGATCTCAACAAATCCTGGTGAAGATCTTAAACCATTGTCGAAAGTTGCTTCCGGTGGTGAGGTTTCAAGAATTATGCTTTCCTTAAAAACAATTTTAGCAAAGAGTGATAAACTTCCTTTACTGGTATTTGATGAAATTGATACAGGGGTCAGTGGTCGTATAGCTCAAAAGGTTGGAAACACATTAAAGGAACTATCTTCATTTCATCAAATAATTGCTATCACTCATCTACCTCAAATTGCTGCACTATCTAATCAGCATTTTACCATTGAAAAGAAATCAATTGGTACAAGAGTAGTAAGTTCAATTCGGTCACTTGAGAATGAAGAAAAAGTAAATGAAGTTGCTAAATTGATTAGCGGTGAAGATGTTACAGAAGCAAGTTTAAAAAGTGCTAAGGAATTAATAGCTTTTTGATCTAATAAAAGAATATAGAATTTATTCCTAAAATATGACGTGATATATATCACACCAAAAAATTATAATTTTACCTAAGTTGACATTTGTAAAAGAATTTCGGATGTTAATACCGAACATTCAATAAATGAGGTGATATTATGAAGCAATTCTATACTTTGTTAATTTTAATTGTTCTTGCCAGTACTTCCTTTGCACAACTAACCGATAAACTTCAAATTCCACAAGAAGATGTAGAAAAGTATATAACTCCATTTGCAACATGGACAGGTACTTATTTTAACTCTGGGGGTTATTATACCGCTAGTGTTGCAAAAACTTTTGGCTTTAAATTAAGTATTATCGGGATGATGATCTTTATCCCTGAAGATCAAAGAACTTTTAATGTTAATCCATATGAAGGTTATTCGGGGGATGAAACATCAGCAACAGTTTTTGGTGAGAAAGGAGCTGCCGTTCTCGGACCAGAGAACTTCATTATTTATCCTCCAGGATTTAATGTGACGTCTATCCCTGCTGGAATTCCACAGGTAGCTTTCAGTTTTATTGGTGCGGAAGCCATGGTAAGGTATTTTCCAAAGATGAACATTAGTGATGTTGATGTTAGTCTTTTAGGATGGGGGTTGAAGTATAATTTCAGCCATTTGATACCTGGTCTACCGTTAGATATAGCAGCGCAGCTCTTATTCAATAATTTTGAAGCTATTCATCCAGATACTGAACTTAAAACTTCAAACTTTGCCTTTAATGTGCATGCAAGTAAGGAATTTGGTCTTTTAATGGTATATGGCGGACTACAATATGAGTCAACAAATTTGGATTATAATTATACCTTTGAAGACCCAGATGTACCTGAATTAAATGAAAGACTTGATATTTCAGTCGCAGGTGAAAATAATATTAGATTAACTCTCGGGGCTGCCTTACAAGTTGCAGTACTAGTATTAAATGTGGACTATAACATTGGAAGTCAAAATGCTCTTGTAGCAGGAATAAATTTTGCATTTTAAATAGGAGGAAAAAATGATAAAAATAACAAAAATATTTTTCGCAACATTTTTACTGATAGGTTTGTCATTCTTTAATGGTTGTGATGAACTTGAAAGCTTTGAAATAAATGTTCCAATCGAGTATGAATTTACTGTCTATGGACCAGCCACTGAATCTTCAGATACTGTAAAATTTTGTCTCAATGAATTTGAAGCTTGGAGAGACAATAGAGATGATATTGAAAAAATTCAATTTGTTAGAGCTGCTTATTGGACAGATACATGCGTTCAAGCTGATATAGGAGGAAGAATTGCTATTTCTCTTCTTAAAGATGATGACGTTGGTACTGTTTTAGTAGATGAGATAACACCAGTTATTTCACCTGCTGATTACTATAGTGGTTATGAAATTGTATTAGACTCTGACGATATCGAAGATCTCAATACTTATTTAACTTTACTTCTTAATAATCCGGAACTGGAAGATTGTTTTATAGGTATAGGTGGTATAACTGATGTTACTGGTACATTAGATTCATTAAAAGGAAGAGTTGAATTTGTTCTAGCTGCTGAAGTTAAACCTGAATAAATAATAATATTAAATGAGGGATTTTAAATCCCTCATTTTCTTTACTTCATTTCCATACTTTAATACAAATCCATATATTTGGCAATTTGAGTGAGCAATTTGCAGGATATATCAATTTACATACACATCCCTTTCTGCGATCACAAATGTATTTATTGTGATTTCTATTCCGTAATTACTAAAGATAACATCGATAATTTCATAACATCTATTAAAAAAGAGATCGAAAATTATTCGACTCAGCTAATAAGTAAAAATATAATCTCAATATTTTTTGGTGGAGGAACTCCTTCATTGCTTAAACCAAATCAAATTTATGAAATCATCTCTTTGCTCAATTCCAAATTTACATTCGATTCTAATATTGAAATTACACTTGAAACAAATCCCGGAACAGTTGATTTTGAGAAGCTAAAGAGTTTTAGGGAAATCGGAATAAACAGAATGAGTATAGGTGTACAATCGTTTAATAATAATGATCTAAAATTTTTAACAAGGATCCACAATAGAAAAATTGCTGTTGATACAATCATCTCTGCATCCAAAGCTGGTTTTGAAAATATAAATATTGATCTGATTTTCAGCATTCCAAAACAATCAAAAGAAGTTTGGCAAGAGAACCTTGAATTAGCTGTAGAATTGCCAGTGCAACATATTTCAGCCTATAGCTTAATTCTAGAGAGAGGAACAATTTTGAATAAAATGGTTTTGGATGGAAAAATAAAGTTAAAAGATGAAAATTTTGATGCTAGACAATACGAATATACAATTGACTATCTGACGAATAAAGGATTTGCACAGTATGAAGTTTCAAACTTTTGTAAACAAGATTTCGAATGCAAACACAATTTGTCATATTGGGATCATGAAAATTATATTGGCTTCGGTCCTTCAGCCCATTCATTTATTGGCAATAGACGATGGTGGAATTTCTCTTCACTTAAAATGTATATAGATTCTGTTAATAAAAAAGGAAATGCTCTACGTGGAGAAGAGAATTTAACCAACGAAGAATTACAGAATGAATTTATTTTTCTTGCTTTAAGAAGCAAGGGATTAAACCTCAATAAACTAAAAAAAATTTATAGTGCTGACTGGATATCCAACAATAATAGTTTATTGAATAATTTAGTTGATGATGGTTACATAATTAGGAATGATAATTTTATTAAATTTACGAAGTCTGGATATTTAATATGTGATGAAATACTTAGCAAGTTCAAATAATAATCTAAAATAAGAATGAAAAAAATTAAACTTCATTGGCAAATATTAATTGCATTAGTCTTAGCTGTACTATATGGAATAGTATTTACTGAATATGTTAGTTATGTAAGTTGGCTTGGAGATCTATTTTTACGAGCACTGAAAATGATTATTGTTCCACTGATCTTTACCTCTATAGTTACTGGTGTTGCTAATATTGGTAGTGCTGAAAATCTTGGTAGACTAGGTTTTAAAACATTAAGTTATTATTTATTAACAACTACCTTTGCAATTTTAACAGGATTATTTTTTGTCAACATCCTTCAACCCGGTGTTGGAGCTGACCTAGGGTTTTCACAGCAAGTAGAAGGTCTTTCCACTGCGAAGGATTCCTTCGGACAGACTCTAATAAATATAATTCCTACAAATATCTTTGAAGCATTTTCTGATGGTAAAATTCTGGGAGTGATCTTCTTTTCAATTTTATTCGGATATTTTTTAACTCAAATCAATGATAAGCCAAAAAAACGTTTACTCGGTTTTTTTAATGCATTATTTGATGTGATAATGAAAATCACAATGTTCATCATAAAATTTACACCCCTTGGCATCTTTGGAATTGTGGCAAAAGTTGTTGCTGAACAGGCAAGCGATACTCAAGCTCTGTTAGCAGTTGGTGGAAGGTTGGGATTATATATGATAACGGTTATTTTATCGTTAGGTGTTCATGCAATGGTTACGCTTCCAGTGATTGTTAGATTTATTGGGCGCTCTAATCCATTTAAACATTTTGAAGCATTAAGAACAGCTTTATTAACAGCATTTTCAACATCTTCATCAAGTGCTACATTGCCTTTAACAATGGAAGCTGTTGAAAATAATTCAGGTGTGTCAAATAAGGTTACAAGTTTTGTGCTGCCGTTAGGTGCAACTGTGAATATGGATGGAACAGCTTTGTATGAATGTGTAGCGGCGATGTTTATTGCTCAAGCATATGGAGTTGAGATGGGGATTCTTCAGCAGATCATTGTCGTCATAACTGCTTTACTAGCTTCAATTGGAGCAGCAGGTATTCCCATGGCTGGATTGGTAATGATAACCATAATTTTATCAGCTGTCGGTCTTCCATTAGAAGGTATCGGTCTGATACTGGCAGTAGATAGGATTTTAGATATGCTTAGAACAACTACAAATGTATGGAGCGATAGCTGCGGAGCTGTTGTTATAGCGAAATCAGAAGGTGAGAAATTAAATATATAAATAGGGGATAAAGTAAAAATGGAAAAATTGAAACAAAAAATAGCAATTCTCGGATGTGGCAATATTGGAACAGCAATAGCCAAAGGATTATTAGACTCAAAAATTATTTCTCCTTCAAAATTAACTGTTACCCGCAGGAATACTGGAGTATTAAAAGATCTTTCTGAGATTGGTGTTAGTATTTTATCTGACAATGCAGAAGCAGTTAAAAAATCTTCAATTTTAATTATTGCAGTTACTCCACAAAAAATGGATAGAATACTTGAAGAGATCAAAGAGAGCTTGGATGTTAAAAAACATATAATATTATCAATTGTAACTGGGGTTGGGATCAAGGATATTAAAGAAATCATAGAAAAAGATCTTTCGGTTGTGAGAGTGATGCCGAATACAGCGATTTCTATTAAAGAATCAATGACATGTTTAAGCGCTCAGAAAAAAGATACAGATGCATTGAATACTGCAGTTCGAATATTTGATACTGTTGGCAAAACTGCCGTGATAAATGAAGATCTAATGGTTCCGGCAACATCACTTGTGGCATGTGGAATTGCTTTTTTCCTCAGAGCTATAAGAGCTGCTGGACAAGGTGGCACAGAGATAGGATTTCATGCTGAAGATGCGATTATGATGGCTGCTCAAACTGCAAAAGGTGCAGCAGGGCTTTTGGTTGATGGTGGATATCATCCTGAAAGAGAAATTGATAAAGTTACAACTCCTCAAGGTTTAACAATATCAGGATTAAATCAAATGGAACATAATGGATTTAGTTCAGCAATGATAACCGGAATTGTATCTTCTGCCAAAAGGGCTGAAACCATTTTTAATAAGAATAAGTAATATATACACAAAAGAAAATGGTTTTCGGAAAGCAGCAAAGACGTCATGGACCACTGAGGTTGTCTCAAAAGCAAATTTGTCATCACGAGTCCCGACAAGTCGGGACGAAGTGATCTATCTTTTAAAAATTACCATGTCGTCTTAAAAACAGACTCCTCTAATACTAAAAAAAAATGTGATCTATGAATCTATCAATCAATAAACAAATTCTTCGTCTTGCTATTCCCAATATTCTTACGAATTTATCAGTACCATTGCTTAGTTCTGTTGATACAGCGGTTGTCGGACATTTAGAGGAAGTATATTATCTCGGAGCTATCGCGATTGGATCTATGATCTTCAACTTCATTTATTGGGGATTCGGGTTTTTAAGGATGGGTACTACAGGATTGACATCTCAGGCATTTGGCCAAAACAAAAAAGATGAGATATCATTCAATTTATTTCGTCCTTTAACAGTTGCGATTATTACCGGTTTCATAATAATAGCATTACAATATTTTATTGCGGGAGCTGCTTTTTATATTGTTGGTGCTTCTTATGAGGTTGAGAAGTATGCAAGAGAATATTTTTATATAAGAATATATGCTGCCCCAGCTACACTTGCAGTTTACGTTTTCCATGGGTGGTTTCTTGGAGTGCAGAATGCTAAATATCCAATGATTATTTTAGTAACTGTCAACATTTTAAATATACTATTTAATTTGTTATTCGTCTATCAGTTCAATATGAAATCTGATGGTGTTGCATGGGGCACATTAGTTGCTCAATACTCTGGATTGATTCTTTCTCTTATACTGTTTAGTAAATCCTATAAAGGATTCATGAAATATTTTTCCATGTCTAGTTTAATCAACTTCAGTAAGATGAAAACGTTCTTTAAAGTTAATACAGATATTTTTATTCGTACACTTGCTTTGGTGTTTGTATTCAGTTTTTTTACAGCTGAATCAGCAACATTTGGAGATAATATACTTGCCGCTAATACTATTTTGCTACAGTTGTGGGTAATATTAGCCTATTCAGTAGATGGATTCGCCTTTGCGGCCGAAAGTCTTGTAGGTCGATTTATTGGCGCAAAGGATAGGATCAACCTTAAACTGAGTGTACAATATATTTTTACATGGGGAATTGGATTGGGTTTTGTATTTACTCTTGTTTTCTCAATTTGGGGTGAGCAAATAATATCAATATATACTGATAATGAAATCGTAATAGCTATAACAGCATCATTTCTATTTTGGGCTGTTATTTCTCAAATTATAAATAGTATAAGTTTTATCTGGGATGGTATTTATATTGGTGCCACAGCAACATCGTCAATGAGAAATGCAATGCTTATTGGTGCTGGTGTAATATTCATACCAACGTACTATTTGCTTAAAGATGAATTAGGCAATCATGCACTTTGGTTAGCTTTGGTCCTTTTCATGATCTCAAGAGCAGTATTCCTAACATTATTAGCAAAAAAGAATGTTTTTAGTAAAATCTAACGTGGTAATTAGAACTATTTTTACTTTGAGCATAAATTCAAATTTGATAACTTAAATAAAATCAATTACTATTATATATTGGAATGAACAAATGAAATTAAAATTATTACTAATACTGATCTTGACAAATTCCTTATTATTCTCAGGAAACTATAAAAAGGTTAAAATATATTTAGGTGACCTTCACACTGCAGAGCAATTAAATTCAATTGGTTTGGAGATTGATCATGCACATTTTAATAGAGATAATTCAATAGATGTTTTTCTAAGTGATTCTCAATTTAACCGATTGCAGAACTCTTTTTTTCAATATGATATTATAATTGATAATTGGAATGAGTACTATTCAAATAAAGAAAAACTAAACAAATTTCAAAAGGAAACAATTCTCACTCAGACCGCTGATAAATTTGGGGTAAGCGGCTTTGATTTTGGATCAATGGGAGGGTTTTATACTTTAGATGAAGTTTATCAGAAATTAGATGAATTGTTCACTAATTATTCAGATTTAATCACAGAGAAAGACAGCATTGGACACACAAACGAGAATAGACCGATTTATGCTGTGAAAATTTCGGATAATCCGAATGTGGACGAAGATGAACCGGAAGTACTTTACACGGCTTTACATCATGCCCGCGAACCAGAGAGTATGATGCAGATGATCTATTTTATGTATTATCTATTAGAGAATTATGGGACAGATGATGAGGTCACATATTTAATGGAAAATAGAGAGTTTTATTTTATCCCGGTTGTAAATCCTGATGGCTACAAATACAATGAGGAAACTGATCCGAACGGCGGGGGAATGTGGAGAAAGAACAAACGAGATAATGATGAAGATGGAGTATTCAATCCAAGTAAAGATGGAGTAGACCTTAACAGAAATTATGGTTATCAATGGGCTTATGATGATAATGGATCAAGCGAAGACACTTCATCGGCAATTTATCGTGGTACGGCTCCATTTTCAGAACCTGAGACAGAGACAGTTCGTCAATTTTGTATTGCACATGATTTTAAACTTGCTCTGAACTATCATACATACAGTAATCTGCTAATAACTCCTTGGGGTTATATACCTGAGGAAACACCTGATTCACTTTTCTATCGTGACATTGCTTCAGATATGACTCAATATAACAATTACACTTGGGGTTTTTCAGCAGAAATAATTTATGCTGTAAATGGCGATTCAGATGATTGGTTCTATGGAGAGCAAACAGAAAAAAATAAAATATTTGCTATGACACCTGAAGTTGGAGAAAGTTTTTGGCCGAGTGAAGATAGAATAATTCCACTTGCTGAAGAGAATGTATATCCAAATCTATATCTCGCTTGGGTAGCAGGAGCGTTTGTAAATACTTCTAATGTAGTATTTGATAAAGAGTATTATTCTGCGGGAGATAGTGGAAGCATTTCTATGAACTTTAAAAATAAGGGATTATTAGATGCTGAAAATATTTCATCAACAATGATATCTCAATCGTCTGAGATTGAAGTTACTTCAGATGTAATCGAAATATTAAAATTAAATTCACGTCAAGAATCAGAGTTCCCTGCAGCATTTCAATTTAAAGTATCCAACGATGCAATTGCAGGGGAATCACATATACTAAAAGTTGAAACTTATTTAGATAATACCCTCATGTCCGTTGATGAAATTAAAATTATTGTAGGTCAGCCAGAAGTATATTTTACAGATGATGCATCTAATATAGATGATTGGATAGAAGAATCAGATGTAAGTAAAAAATGGGAACTCACAACATCGAACTTTTACAGTTTACCATCTTCTTTTACAGAGAGTAAAATTGGAAACTACTTATCTAATTCAACCGTAACTCTTACAAAGTCAACAGAAATTGATCTGTTAAATATTTCCAAACCATTTTTGTCATTCTATACAAAGTTTAGTATTGAAAAAGGTTGGGATTATGGGCAAGTGCTAATTTCATCTGATAGTGGAAATGTATGGACACCGGTTGGCGGTGATTATTCAAGCTCCGGTTCCGGTCAATTTCAACCATCAGGGGTACCGGTTTATGATGGGAAGGAAAATAATTGGATTAACGAAATCATAGATATTTCACAATATATTGATAATAAAATATTACTGCGGTTTCAATTGAAATCTGATGCATATATAGAAGAAGATGGATGGTATATTGATGACATCAAGGTTTTTGAATATACAAATAAAGTGGTCTCAGTTAACAACAATTCTGATTTACCAGTAAAATTTATGTTATCACAGAATTATCCTAAT
>JBDLIN010000127.1:0-10811 GCA_039714835.1 Bacteroidota bacterium
AGCTTAGCATCTTTAAACCATTGCATCTTGGCATGATATAATGAATCATTCTGCTGGGCATTTGCTGTTACAAAACAAAATATTGCAATGAATAAAAACATCTTCTTCATTATATTCTCACTTAATTTATAATGTTAATAGAGTTTAAGTAATTATCTTCTAATTATTTTTGAATTTCATTTATCTTAAATACCCATGCATATTTACTTGGTGGATTTTTTCGTATATCATCTGGAACGATTACCTTTATACCTTTTCCTAACTTTTCCCATTTAACATTACCAAAGCCTAGTAGTTCAACTTTATTCCCAATAGTTGGCCGAAATGAAGGGATGAGAATTTTCTTAGGCATTGTTGTTTCGTCTTCATCAGCACGATAGATTGCGTAAACAGTATTTGTGTTCTTTTTATTTGTATAACATATCTTATCTTCTTTATATGGAGCAATAGCACGGGTTGAATAGATCGCATCACCATTTACATCTATCCATTTACCCATATCTTCTAATAACTCATAAGCTCCATCTTGCCATGTACCTTCCGGACTTGGAGCGATATTAAAAAGAAGATTTCCTCCCTTAGCAACAATATCAGTTAACATATGAATAGCTTTGTGTCCTGACATATATTTGGCATTTGGACTATAAGACCATCCACCGCCAGAGATAATACAAGATTCCCATGGGTAGGGAAGTTCTTTCTCTGGCACTTTATTTTCGGGTGTTAGATAATTTTGATTTGGTCCCTTTACAGCTCTATCAACAACAATTAAACCTGGCTGCTTTTCTCTTGCTTTAACAACCAGTTCATCCATTTTGATATCTTGATTAACCATTTTATGTTTTATGAATCCACTAGGACTATTAGCAACTTTTTTCTCGAACCAACTTGGAATATCTTTTTTCTGTTCTTGAACCCAACCGCCATCAAGCCAAATAATATCAACTTTACCGTAGTCTGTCAAAAGTTCTAGTATTTGATTGTGAGTAAACTCAACAAACTTGTTCCATTTTTCCGGATATTCTTCCGGATCATAATTAACATTTCTATCTAATGGAGGGAAGTATGGATCCCAGTAGTATTTTGAATTCCAATCTGGTTTTGAGAAATAAGCACCAGCCCATAATCCTTCATTCCGGAAAGCATCAAAGATCTCTTTGGTTATATTAGCTTTTGGATTTGTATGAAACGGACAATCCTTTGATGTGATTTTGTAATCTGTATATTTTGAATCGAACATAGAGAAACCATCGTGATGTTTGGTGGTAAATACTACATATTTCATCCCAGCATTTTTTGCTGCTTTAGCCCATTTGTCAGGATCAAATTTAGTCGGATTAAATGTGGTTTTAAGATTTTCATATTCCTTTTTGTATTCAAAATAATTATCAGGATTGTTTCCTTTTTTTCTTTCACACCATCCGTAATCCTCAGGACATAATGACCATGATTCAACAACACCCCATTGGCTGTAAGCTCCCCAATGCATAAGTAATCCGAATTTGATATCCTGCCAATCTTCTAATTTTTCTTGAACAAGCGGATCTTCAACCGGGACATAACCAGTAATCTCATGTTCCAGTTGGGAATATGTAATTGATGTTAATAATAAAAACAATGATAACGCAAACCATAATTTTTTCATTTTAAACTCCTTATCTTATATTTATTTCACTGTAATTTCATCTATGAATAACCATGCTTTTCCGCCAGGACTCTGATGCCAATCAGGATTGACACCAATATTTTTCGCGAATACTTTTATATATCTTGTACTAAGATTTTTGGGATTAACGGTGAAAGGTTCAATAACAATTCCACTTTTTCTTTTAGGGATCTCGTTCACTATTTTAATATTTCCTGAATATATTTTACCATCTTCTGAGAAAGAGTACTCAACAAATTCAGGTAGATATATCCAAGATTTATTCTTTTGTATAAACTTGGTCTCAATAGTTTTTATTTCTGTAGATTCACCAAGATCTAAAACAGCCTCGAAATCAACTCCTTCATATCCTTGCCATTGAGAATTATGTGAACTTCCACCATACAATCCATTTACCAAACCATATTTCCCGCCGGCTGAATATTTTTCCTTATAAGGATTAACAACTGTTATTTCCTTACCGAAAGCTTTATGAACTTGAAAATTTCTTGTAGTTATATTACTCATTTTCTTTTTGTTCTTATATGAAACAGCTTTTACATTAGTATTTTGATTAATACTGAATGGTTTAGAATATTTTATTGAGTTTGTATCTGGATCTGAACCATCTAAAGTATAGTAAATATCTAAATTGGGTAACTCTGAATCAAGTTCTAAAGCCATAGATTTTGTTGCTGCATCAAACTTATTTTTAATTGCAACATTATATTCACTCTTAGCATAATTAATTCCTGCTACTGAATATCTGTTAAATTGCTTATCCATTCTACTTAGGAAATCATCAAGATTTTTTAATTCCTTGTTTGTCCAGCAAACTTCTGCTATTGCAGAGATTCTTGGTGTCATCATATATTCAACATGTTCCGGAGTTGGTATGTGCTCAGTCCAAACATTAGCTTGAGCACCTAAAATATATTTATGCTGTTTAGGGGATAATTCTTCAGGAATTGGTTCATAGCTATATACTTTTGATAAAGTTGTGTATCCTCCTATTGCAACTGGTTCATTTTCTGGAAGACCCTGGTAATGATCAAAGTAACAGTGTGAACCTGGAGACATGACTGCATAATGCTCAGATTTAGCTGCTTCAATACCTCCTTTAACTCCTCGCCATGACATTACAGTTGCTTGTGGTGCGAGACCGCCTTCTAGTATTTCATCCCAGCCAATTAACTTTTTCCCTTTTGAGTTAAGGAATTTTTCCATTCTTTGAATAAAGTAGCTTTGCAGTTCATGCTCATCTTTTAAACCCTCGTTTTTAATTCGTGCTTGACAGTCTTTACACTTTTCCCATCGGGCTTTTGGTGCTTCATCCCCACCAACATGGAAATATTCTCCCGGGAAGAGAGGGATAACTTCTGTAAGTATGTTCTCTAAAAATTTAAAAGTTTCTTCTTTACCAGCACAATATATTTCTTTATGGACACCCCATTCTGTTGCAACCTCGAAAGGACCGCCCGTGCATGAATATTCTGGATATGCTGCTAACGCAGCTGTTGAGTGTCCTGGCATTTCAATTTCAGGTACAACTGTTATGAATCTTTTGGATGCATATTCAACAATTTCTTTAACTTCTTCTTGAGTGTAAAATCCACTATGTGGTGTGCCATCTTCAGTCGTCTCTTTACGAACGGAACCGATCTTCGTTAATTTTGGGTATTTTTTTATTTCTATTCTCCATCCTTGATCTTCAGTTAAGTGCCAGTGGAATCTGTTCATCTTATGCATTGCAATATAATCGATATACTTTTTGATAAACTCTGTATTGAAGAAATGCCGACCAACATCAAGATGCATTCCTCTCCACTTAAAACGAGGTCCATCCTTTATTTCACAATAGGGGAGATTTAGACTAAAGTCAACTATCTCTTTAGAATAAATATCTTCAGGCAATAATTGAAGGATCGTTTGAACACCGTAGAATATTCCTTGCGATGAAGAAGATGAAATAGTTATTCCACTTTTGTCGATTGATAATTTGTATCCCTCATTGTTTTCAATACTTTTATCAATCTTAAAACTTATTGATGCACCATCAACTGATTTAGCATCTGTGGTTTTCAATTGAAATCCGGAACTGCTCATTAAATAACCATTAAAATAATCGATGACATTTTGAATATTTACAAGTTGATTGTCATAGATCAGCTTAGTTTCTTTTGTAATTGTAAATTCTCCATTTCCAACTTTAACTGATTGAGGAAGTGGAATAATACTTAATGTTTCATGTTTTACCGTACATGAGATTAGAATCATACTTATTAATACAGCAATAGATAAAATTAGTTTCTTTTTCATTTTAGTTCCTTATTTATTAATTATTTCATTTAATTTCTCATCGTTAGTCACTGGAACAATCACATAAGAATATGAATATACTTGTGGAATGAGCGTATATTTGTTGTGAGTTCTTGCTCCCCAAGAATTATCTCCACCAACACCGGTTTGCTTGTAGTCAATATTAACTGAGATAAAATCATTTCTCTTCAATTCATATGCATGCTTATCACCGCGTGTTTCAGATGTAAGATCATCAAGCGTATAGAACAGAGCTGAGAAATCGATCGTTGGTTCACCTTTAAAAAGTATTCCGTTACCATCTTCGTTTTGGAAAGCAACCCATCTATTGTCACAACGATTCCCAGTCTCTTGCACGCTTGAATATTCTTCATACAGTTCATCAACTCTGGCTTTGTAAAGACCAACAAATGCACTTGTTTTTCTGTCCCAATAATTTTCATGTGGTCCACGTCCAAACCATGTTACATTTTCGTAATCTTTTGGAATAAACATATTCATTCCAAATCGCGGAAGTTCGGGGAGTTCAGTTTCTCCTGGACTAAATTTATTTTGAACTCGAATAGTTCCATCTCCAGAAATATTGTAGGTTATATATTGTTTTGAATTTACATTAGGAAGTTCCAGTTCGAATAGAATCACTACTTCTGCTTGATCGAGAGTTTCGATAGAAAATTTACTAACTTTTCTATTTTCACCAGCAGTTTTCCAATCTATACATCTCTTCTGCATTCCGTTTCCAAAGTCATTATCTGTTGGGGCTCTCCAGAAATTTGGCTCCGGACCCTTTTTGAAATATTCTATCTCATCAACTCTGTATTCATTAATAGTCCCTTTTGTCCTATCAAAAACGACTTCAAAATATTTATTTGAAGCAATTATTTGATTATCATTTTCAACAACTTTAAGTTTTTCTTTTGATTCTTCTTTATTTATCTTTAATTCAGAGTAAATAGGGAGTTTCAATTGTTCTGCAGCAACTATGTGTCCTTTCTTAGTCCACAACTGATCTTTTTTCAGCGATGCGTAAATATTCAACCAGTATTCCTTCCCAGGTTTTGGGGATATTTTTTCATAAGGAATAGTAACACCAATATAACGTTGAGGTTCAAGATAGATATCTTCTAAAGAACCAGATTGAATAGTCTTCCCATCTTCAATAATCTCCCATCTAAAATCGAACTCGTTCAGATTTGTAAAGAAAAATTTATTTTTTATCTGAATTCGTTTTTGATTCCATCTCCACTCGTTAAATTCAATATTCTGATAAACCTTTTTAACTTCATTGATCTTTGCAGTAGTTTCTCTTTCAGATTTAACAATGCCATTCATACAGAAATTTACGTCATGATGCTTTTCACCAAAATCACCACCATAAGCATAGTATTCTTCATCATATTCATTTTTCTTATACAGACCTTGATCAACCCAATCCCAAATGCAGCCTCCTTGGAGTACATCATATTTTTCTATAACATCCCAATAGTCTTGTAGATTGCCGACTGAATTTCCCATTGCATGAGCATACTCGCATAATATTAAGGGACGATCATCGTAAGTCTGTCCATACTTTTCAAGCCATCCAATGCCTGAATACATTGGTGTGTACATATCAACATGTGATCGCAATCCTGCGCGTTCATAATGAACAGGGCGGCTTGGATCGCGGTGGTGAATCCAATTGCTTCCGGCTTCAAAATTCGTCCCGTCGCCAGCTTCGTTGCCCATTGACCAGATAATTACTGATGGATGATTTTTATCCCGTTCAACCATTCTACGAATTCGGTCTATGTGAGCTTCTTTCCATTCCGGTCTATTTGCAAGTGTGTTTTCCGGCTTGTAGCCCATTCCATGTGATTCAATATTAGCTTCATCAATTACATAGATTCCATATTTGTCACATAGTTCATACCAGAGGGGATCATTTGGATAGTGAGATGTACGAACAGTATTAATATTATTTTGCTTCATCAATACAATATCTTGTATCATTGATTCTTCAGTAACATAATGTCCGGTTCTTGGATGATGATCGTGACGATTAACTCCTTTAACTAAAATCGGTTGACCATTAACATTTAACTGTCCATTCTTCATCTCTACTTCTCGGAATCCAATTTTTGAGCTCAAGACTTCTATAACTTCATCATTCTCATTTATTAATCTTAAAATCAATGTGTAAAGATTAGGATATTCTGCAGACCATTTTTTCGGTGATTTTATTTCTGATCTCAAATGAATGATAGATTCTTCACCTGGATAAATTAGTACACTCTTATTCTGTGCTAATATCTTTTGTTGAACAAACTCTCCATTCTCATCAAGTAATGAAATTTCAACTCTATCGTTCTTACTTGCAGAATCACCATAGTTTATAACTTTGGCTGTTACTGATAATAAAGCATTGTTATAAGAATCATCTAAATCAGTTTTTACTTCAAAATCTCTAATGTGTGTTTTGGGGGTAGAGTATAGATAAACATTTCTGAATATACCGCTCAGTCTCCAAAAGTCCTGACACTCAAGATATGATCCATCAGACCATCTATAAACTTCAGCAGCGAGTATATTATTTCCTTCTTTTAAGTATTGAGTGATATTAAATTCTGCAGGTGTTCTGCTTCCTTGGCTGTATCCAACTTTTTCACCATTTATCCATAGATAAAAAGCAGATTCAACACCATCAAAATGGATAAAGATCTCGCTATCTTTCAAATTATTATTAACTGAAAATTCATATCGGTACGATCCGACTGGATTATTGCTATGTTCTATATATGGCGGATTCTTTTCAAAAGGGTAGGGTATATTTAAATATATTGGAGCGTCGTATCCGTGCATCTGCCAGTTTGAAGGAACAGGAATTTCATCCCAGTTGGCATCATCAAAATTTACTTCGTAAAAATTCTGTGGACGATCAGAAGGTTTTTCACACCAATTGAATTTCCAATTATCATTTAACAACTGCATATACTTTGAAGAATATCTATCTGCTTTAATTGCTGCATTATCCGAAGTAAATGGGATTAAAGTCGCGTGTGGAGCTTCCTTATTTATAGATATTAACTCAGGAATTTCCCAATCTTTCAACTGAGCAATGGTTGAAAATGTCATAAGAAGTATTGTGATTAGTAGAAAAATTGTTTTTTGCATAGTCAATCCCCAAAAGATTTTTAAGATTAAATTTCTTTTTAAAAGAATAATTCATAAATTAACTTACACGAGTAAGTAAAATAATGAAAAATCATATATATTAAAAATAAAAAACTAATAATTCGGTTGATATCGTATACAAATTACTAATTTTTCTAATAGCAATCTGAAATTGTAAAACTTTAACCCTAGTAAATTCATGCAGTTCATTAGTAGAATTAAGATAAAGATCAAATCATCCTTAATTCTTTAATTAAAATGTAATTTACTTGGCGAAGCAGTGTTATAAATCGTGATTTTGCATATATCAATTTCTCAAATAACTTTTGAAAAAATATTTATGAGAAAAACTATGAAATACATTTTAAATAAAATTGGAATTCAGACTTTAGTATTTGTTATAATAAGCATACTATTTTCATGTGCTGGACAATCATCACAAGAAGAAGACCTAAAACACATTCCAGAGAGTTATAGAGAGGGAGTTAAGACAGCATTAAAGAATGCTGGTAGTAATTATGATGAGATACTAAATGCTATTAAAAAAACTCCCGCAAAAAATATTAAAGGAATGGCTTTTCTATTGGAGAATATGCCTAATCGAGATCTTACAAGTTTAAGCGCAGATTTCCTTTTAGAAAATGTAAATCTTTCATATCAAGTGATGGATTCAGTTCATTGGGGGAAAGATATTCCAAATGAAATATTTCTAAATTATATATTGCCTTATGCTAATCTACATGAACGAAGGGATAATTGGCGGAGAGATTTCTTAAATAAATTTTTACCATTGGTTAAAGATCTTAAAACTCCTAGTGAAGCTCTTTTAAAATTAAATTCCGAAGTATGGGACATCGTTAATGTTCACTATTCAACAAAGCGTCCAAAAGCTGATCAAAGCCCTTATGAATCGATAGATGCTGGTTTAGCCTCTTGTACCGGTCTATCAATTCTATTAATTGATGTTTGTAGAGCTGTTGGAATTCCAGCCCGCTTTGTTGGTGTCCCACTTTGGAAAGATCATTCCGGAAATCATTCCTGGGTAGAAATATGGGATAATGGCTGGCACTGTATTGGTGCTGCTGAAAAAGGTCAACTAGATAAAACATGGTTCGTAAAACGTGCTGCTCTTGCTGATGATAGCAATTGGAAATATAGTATTTATGCTGCATCATATAAAAAGACCAGTGTAATCTTTCCTCCTTTATTCGATTCTACTGCTACATATGTATATGCAGATATAATAACAGACCGTTATAATAAAGAAATCCAAGAAGATGGAATGATCTCACTTGCAGTTCGTTTGTTTGATCATCTAGATGGTTCAAGGGTTAAGGGCAAAGTGATTGTGCAGCAGAATAGTATGACTATTCATGAAGGTGAGACAATGGATGAAAAATACGATTATAATGATTTCCTAATATTTAGATTAAAACCGATACAGACTTATAATTTAATTGCAGAATTAGATGGCAATAAAACTGAGAAAGTTATTACCACTGATAGTTCAAAATTTCAGTTCGTTGAACTTTATTTAGAAAATTAGAGTAGAAATTAAATTTTCGGAATCAATTAGCTAGGAATATTATTTTTCAAGCAGATAATGTCTTAAAACCAGTGAACTGGTTAAGTTTATTTTAGTTATATCTTTAACCAACGACTTAAGTCGTTGGTTAATAAGAAATTATAGAAACAACAACCGTTTCTCCGAAGGAGTCCTATGGACAACGGTTTTTGATACAGTATTTATTTCATTCTGAATAGCTGAATTTATTTAGAAGATAGTAATTAACAGAGTGGATTATTACAGCATAAATAAAAGTATAACTTGAACTACATTGTAGTTCTTAAGGTCTTATCTGTTATCTCCACGGATTTCATCCGTGGTTATTAATCTTGAACTCCTTTGGAGTTCTTTAATTATGACTACGGAGTAGTCAAAGATAAATAACCATAGGTGTAACCTATGGAACTACAAAAATATTGAAATAACAACCCCAACAGGGTTGAAGTATAATTGCTGTATTTATTCGGACTCAGCCGACAGAGCTAATTTTATTCACCGTATTTAAGGAATGACAATGATGTTTAATAATCAAATGAAAAGAAATCTAATTTTATTTTTAATACTTTTTTCAATTATTAGTTGTAGTGGAACACTTACCGCACAGGAAAAAGAAAATGAAGGTGTTGTTACTTACTCTTATCGCAACAATGGGAAAGTAGTGGATAACGCTTCACTTCTGATGTTTTGTAAAGATGGAATTGTGGCTTACAAATCCTCTTATAGGAGATCATCATCGAGTAAAGAGAAACAGTACTTAAATTATAATGATAATTCTACATATCAAGTTTTAAGCGCTGAGCAAGAAAAGGCATATTTTTATAAAAAATCTTTTGATGAATATGAAGAAGCAAAACTGCTTGATGAGACAGAAAATATCCTTGGGTATGAGTGTAGAAAAGCGGTTCTAAAAATTAAATCTAATACAATTGAAGTATGGTACACTAACGAACTTGCTATAAAAGGTACACCAAGAATTTCGGTAGCTCCAGGAATCGGGCTTATTTTGAAAATGATTCGAAATAGAGACTATGAAGTATTTGCAGCAAATATTGAATTTCGAGAAGTAACGGATGAAGAATTAACATTTGACTTATCTAATGCGAAAGAAGTAAATGATGCTGCTTATTTGAGAAAAGTAATCGATAGTCGCTATAATACAATTACAGTTTTTAATCGTGAGCAAATCAACTTTGGCGATACAATTGATAACGGGGAAGAGGACTTATTGAACAAGTCTTACAGATACTCAAAAGGTACCGTACTATTGAAAAAAATAAAATTACCAAAAATTACTGATGGATCAGTTGTAATGGCAGAAGTAAATTCATGGTCCAATGGTGATGCATACGATAGGACTGGCAGTCTGTTTATTATTCCAAATGAAACAGAAACAAGTTTCTTAGATGCTTTCAAAAAAGGAATTGATCAAGTCCCAGTTTATAATGATAAACATGGAAAGGAATATCAAGGAGTAATTAGAACAGAAAATTATGAACCACCTCTTGAGTTAATGAGATTCTTTACACCATTTGGAGTCGGAGGATTTAATAATTATACTAAAATTGAAGGTTATAATTGGGCAGATTCGGCTAAGTATAGTCAGGAAATAACAGATATAATCCCTAACGATGGTACTGAAGTATGGATTGGAGTTTTCATTGGAAATTATGATAAGGGTGGTCATCTGGTTTCAGTACGGTTAAAAGTACATCCTTCATTTAGAAAAAGTAAAAAAACAACTAAGAGATGGATAAAACCAATTTTTAATACAGTAAACATAATGGAAATGTCACGTCAGAATTATGGTACAATGTTCCATGACGATTCTTTAACAGTTCAAGTTGATATTCCGGAAGGATTGGAATCTCTTTCTCTTAGATATACAAGTACTGGTCATGGCGGCTGGGGAGGTGGAGATGAATTTAATCCAAAACTGAATGAAATCATTATTGATGATGAGCTTGTTTATAAATTCATACCATGGCGTGATGATTGTGCAACATACCGATTACTGAATCCATCTTCCGGCAATTTTGGGAATGGATTAACATCATCTGATCTGAGTAGATCGAATTGGTGTCCTGGTACAGTAACAGTACCGGAAATTATTCCTCTTGATAACCTTAC
>JBDLIN010000128.1:0-10810 GCA_039714835.1 Bacteroidota bacterium
GGTAGGCAGAACCCGTAAACTACTTGATCTTATGAAAAAAGATGGTTTTGATGCTATCTTTGTTGGTACCGGCGCCGGTTTACCGATGTTTATGGGAATTGATGGTGAGAGTTTAGTTGGTGTTTTTTCAGCAAATGAATATCTAACCCGTGCAAACCTGATGCGAGCATTTGATGAGGACAATTCTGATACTCCGATTTTTAAATCAAAAAATGTTGCGGTGCTTGGTGGTGGTAATGTAGCTATGGATTCTGCACGAATGGCTTTACGTCTTGGTGCTAAAAATGTTTATGATGTTTATCGCAGAACTGAAAAAGAGATGCCGGCTAGAGTTGAGGAGGTAGAACACGCTAAAGAAGAAGGAGTTGAATTCCTATTCCTTCAAAATGCTAAGAATATAATTGGTGATGAAAAAGGACGCGTAAAAGCAATGGAATGCCTTCGATACGAATTAGGTGAACCTGATGATTCAGGACGAAGAAGACCGGTTGTAATTGAAGGAAGCGAATTTATATTAGATGTCGATACTGTAATTGTTGCGATAGGAAATGGAAGTAATCCATTGGTTAGTCAAACTACTCCGGAATTGGAAGTTAATAAATGGGGTAATTTAATTGTTGATGAGAAAATGAAAACCTCTGTTGATAGAGTTTATGCCGGTGGTGATATCGTTCTTGGGGCTGCAACTGTTATCCTTGCAATGGGTGAAGGAAGAAATGCAGCAGCATCGATCAATGAATTACTCCATGATGATATAATCAAAGAGACTGCTGAAACATTAAACTAAACTCAATTAGTAAGGATTAGGAAATATATAATATAAACCTCCGAGGACTTTGTTTTTATTTTTAGACACAATGACCTCGGAGGTTTTAAATTTTATCTGTGATAATCTGTACAATCAGTGTTCTATTACTTTTAACTATGAAGTAAAATCGCCTCTAATTTTTCTAATTGAAATCCCGATTTATCTGAACTCTGAAGTAAATATTCATTAACACTGTATAATCTCCTTACCAACTCAATAACTGATGACGATTTAATCGGTTCACTTTGAACATATTTAATTAGTGATATACTTAGGAGCCATTCTACCAATTCTTCATACGTTTCTTTACTATAGAACCAAACATCTTCATAATAATTTATATCTAAGAAAAGCTTTACATAGTCATTATCTAATAGACTCGTAATAAATTCTGCCTTACTTTCAGATATATATGCGGAAATATCCTTCTGAGATTTTAGAGCTAAAAATTTATCAAGCTCAAATTTTCTATCAAATAATAAATTTTCAGTTTCTGAGATTATTTTGATGAGTGTATTCTTTTTATATTCATCACTCTCCCCTCTCCCAAGTCTATCTAGAATTTTATTTACAGTCTTTCCATGAACCCTTTCTTTAATATAATAATTCAGATCTTCATTCTTTTCAAATATTTCGTCCAAACTGCTAAGAACAAGCCATATTATAAATATAATTAGATTCTCTCTATAACTTGATTTTGATGAGAATACGAAAAATTTCAGAACATCTTTTTGTGGTTTTCCTCCATCTAAAAATTCAGTATTTAATTTTACATTTAAACTATGAAGCGATTGAAGCTGAACAATAAATTGCTCTTGATATTTTTTAGTATCAAATTCTAATTCGAAATGAACTTTAATGGATTTCAAAAACTCTTCAAATCTATCAGAAATATATTGAGGATGATACTCTTCCTCTTCTCTGGAATCTATTTTATTAATCAGCCACTTAGAACATCTCTCAATCTCGTGTTCATTAAATATATTTTCAAATGAATCATAAATCGGAGATAATTTTTTATCTTCAATTGCCCCTTCAACACTATAAACACCGTTACCATGCAATTCTTCACACAATTGGTGATAATCTCCATTAATATCCTGAACTTTTCTGAAATCGATGAAAACTTTATGTTCAAAACCATTTAGTTCTAAATAAAAACCATTTTGAGTAATGTCTGATCCTCTAAATATGTATTCCAAATCGGTAATTAAATCTTTAGCAACGTAGTACGTTCCGAAATCAGCTTTTATCCCAAGACTTTCAGAAACTGTGATCTCTTTTAAATATTTATCATTTTCATTAATCTTGATCAGTTTAGGAGTTGATTTTTGAAAATTTCCATATATACGATCAAACTTATTATTATAGATTACTAATGATCCCTCACCATTAAAAGAATTTGTATAAACAAAAACATTATCATTCAGATTACCGAACTCATCATAAAAATCATAGAACCAAAAATTTGCAACTTCAGAAAACAGATGTCTTCTTCTTGTCAGCGAGAAGATTTCTCGCTCATGTCTTTCTTCCAACCATTGTTTCGGTTCCTCATCATAGTATGCCCTTTTATATTCCATACCATATTTCTCTGTATATCCTTCAATCTGACCGTGTGCAAACATTGGAAGTCCCGGAAGAGTAACCATCATCGTAAGTACACCAAAGTACTTATCATCGGTTCCAAATTGTTGAATAGCTGTCTCTTCATCAGGATTGCTCATAAAATTTACGTAGCGTTTCAATATCTCTGGTTCAAACTCCAACGTGTTGTATATCAATTCCCTATATTTATCATTTTCTTCATTCATCAGCATATGCATAAAAGCCGAATTATATACGCGGTGCATACCAAGTGTTCTAACAAAGTAACCTTCCATAAGCCAGAAGGCTTCCGCTAATAAAAGTGTGTGAGGCATTTCCTTATTTATTCTATCAACAACCTCACGCCAAAACTCTACAGGGAATAATTCATCAAAGTGCTCTTTTGACATTGCATGATCAGCGCGAGAAGCTATATCACCTCCACTACCTGGTCTTGGATACCATAAACGTGAAAAATGTTTTTTAGCCAGAGTCATTGCTGCATCAAATCTAATAATGGAGAACCTACGTGCAACATCAAATATTTTTTGAATCACTGCTTCCCGTACTTCATGTTTAAGCATATCTAATTGAGCAGTATCGTTCCATGGCATCACCGTTCCATCATTACCATGATATATATAACGAACATCATTATATCTTTTATCTATTCGTCTAAATACAACAGCAGCATCACTTTTGGCATAGTAGCCATCATCAATCTTTATTTCAATATTCGGATCATCAGATAGGTCTTCACCGTTGAATTGATATGTCGGGAAAGGGGCATCAGGAACTTGGATGAAGTAATCGGGATGATATATCATCCAATCAGAAAATACACCTGTATGGTTTGGGACCATATCACTTGCTAAACGAATACCACGCTGCTTTGCTTTTTCATTTAATGTATGATAGGCTTCCTCACCACCAAGATCATGAGCAATTATGTAATCATATAACGAATATGCTGACGCAACTGCATCGATGTTACCCATTATATGTTTTATTCTTTTTGATGCATGACTTCGTTCCCAGATACCAATGAGCCATAATCCATTTATATTACTTATTGCAAGCTGATCTAGTTCTTCATCCGGGATCTGATCGAGTCGCTTAATTGGTCTTTGATATTTTTTAGATAATTGATCAAGCCAGACATACGCATTTTTTGCCATGAGTATTACGTTCGGCATCCAATGGATATCGGAAGTGAAAGCCTCTGGTTCGTCATAATCGTCTAAACTATCTTCTGCATAGTCAAATCCAGATCTTCCTAATGAAACACTATCAAGCCAATCTTTATGTTTCTTGTATTTTGGAACTACCGTAGGAGCAGGACCACCTGGTCCACCCATAAAGTATTCTTCTTTTATAAGATCTTTGCCTGAAAGTATTCTGTTGGAAAATTTTTCTTTTAAGATAATTTTCCATTCATCTGAAATGAAATCCAGCTGAGCTTCAATATTTTCCGGATTTTGATCTATCGGCGTTTTAAGAAATGTAAATAAATCTTGTTTTTTCTCACCAATCGGCTCTTCATCTTTGAAAAAATCTTTTATTTCAGATAGGCAATTTGCGTACACTTTCTTTTTAGAGAGATAATCATCATCAAAAAGTTCAATGATATTTTTATTTGCCGGATTTATATTTGCGAAATTAAGTAACAAAAGTTCTTCAAGTGTAACAAGATAATTAGATCTATTGCCATCATAAGAATTGAGATAATCGAAAATAGTGACTTTACCTTGATAAACATCTAATGGAGGAAACTTCTCAACAAAATCGAACAGCAACTGTCTTAATTTTTCTTCACCTATTGAATGTTCTAAATGATTCTTTAATTTTTCAACAACACCAGGATTTATTTCCTCATCATAAAATCTAATAACAAAATGAAATATTTCATCAATTAATCCTGCAGCATTAACTTCACTAACTTTAACTTTATGTGCATCATCTTTAGTTTCATTCAAGCTTGCAACAAATTTTCTTACTTGGGGGAAATTTGCGAAAATAACATTCCCCGACAATGAAAAGAGACTTTCATCAATGTCGAACTTATTTCGAATTTGTGAAGCAATATGAAATTCATTTTTGTATGAATCCGAAATTTTTGAAATAAAACCACTTGTTGATTCGATTTTTATCTGCATCGTAATTTGATTTTTATGGAGAAAATGTTGTCATAACTTACAAAATATTTTATTAATCGATAATATAATTTTATGGAAATTTGGTTTAATTTTCTTCAATTACATGTTTATTAAATTTATTTCGCTGTTCTTCAGTTAATCTGTAAGGTTTTTGGGTTTCACCATTTATAAATAGTCCTTTTTGCCTACCTTCAGCAGCAAGAATTCTCTCATTTTTAAAAAAACGAAATTCAATTATAGCTGACGCTAAATTCAATTTTGAGATCCATACTTCTGCTTCTACAGAATCTCCATAGAAAATCGGCTGTTTATAGGCTATCTCGGTTTTCGTTAGTACTGGAAAGATACCCGATTTTTCTAATTCAGCTGCTGGGAGTCCCATAGCATCTAAAAGTTTTAGTCTTCCTATTTCCATCCACTCTATATAAACAATATTACTTAGATGATGAACAAAATCGATTTGGTAAGTATAGACCTCTAAGTCAAATTTTACTTTCTGCATTTTTCAATTTGTAGATTGTTAAAGTTTTAATTTTAAATATACAGAATACAAATTGGTTTTCTATTTAATTTCTGTAATTCAGATAATGATCGAAACTATGTCTTTATTTAGTGAATTGAAATTAGTTAACCATTAAAGTATATTTTCATGTTATAATAAATTTGATAAGCATGGCCGAAACCCCTTTAATGACGCAATATTTTAAGATCAAAGAAGAGAATCCGGATACTATTCTTCTGTTCCGTGTCGGTGATTTTTTTGAGACGTTTTCTGATGATGCAAAAACAGCATCAAAAGTTTTAGGGATAACTTTAACCAAACGTGCTAATGGAAAAGCAAGTAGTGTTCCACTCGCTGGTTTCCCTCACCATGCAATTGATACTTATCTCCCCAAGTTAGTTAGAGCTGGATTTCGAGTTGCAGTTTGTGAACAGGTTGAAAATCCTAAGTTTGCCAAGGGAATAGTAAAAAGAGAAGTTGTTGAAATAATAACTCCAGGCGTTTCCTTTTCTGATAAGATTCTTGATCACAAAAACAATAATTACCTTGCAGCAGTATTTCTTAATGGAGATACAGTTGGTATTTCATTTTCTGATATTTCTACAGGAGAATTTTTCACATATGAAATTAATGAAGAGTCGCTTGAAGAACAGTTCCATCATGTAAATCCATCTGAAGTCTTGATATCGAAAAGTCAGAAGGCAATTCTACAACCTATAGTCGAAAAACTTAATCTTCAAATTAGGATAACTAAAGTCGATGATTGGATATTTAATTATGATTATGCAAGCGATTTATTACTAAATCATTTCAACACAAAGACTTTAAAAGGTTTTGGAATTGAACACTTAACACCTGGTCTTATTGCTGCTGGTGTTGTGCTAAACTATTTAAATGAAACCCAAAAAGGGAAATTGAACCACATCAACAAAGTCATGCTTTATAATCCTTCTGATTATATGATGCTTGATTCTGTCACGAAACGAAATCTTGAAATATCTTATACTATGCAGGAAGGTAAAAGAGAAGGATCACTTATTTCCATACTTGACAAAACAAAAACATCAATGGGAGGACGCCTTCTTAAGAAGTGGATAAATGCCCCTTTACGAAAATTGGAACCGATATTGCAGCGTCAAGAGGCAATCAATGATCTTTTCAATAACAGAACACTCCGTAATAATTTACAAGAAGAACTTAGGGAAATAGGTGATATTGAACGACTAATATCTAAGGTATGTACTGCAAGAGTAAATCCACGAGAGATTATTAATCTAAAAACTTCATTGAAAAAAATCCCTTTGATAAAGCAGCTTCTTGATCAAAGTAAATCCCCTACTTTAAATATTGTTAACGAAAGATTGAATGCATTAGATAAAGTTGTAGAAAAATTGGAATTATCTATTGATGATAATCCCCCATTAAGTATTATGGAAGGTGGAATTATTAGACATGGATTCAGTCCAGAATTGGATGAGATAAGAGATATTTCCTCCAATGCAAAAAGCTGGATTGCAAACATGCAAAAAAGTGAAAGGGAACGAACCAATATCTCTTCATTAAAGGTTAGTTATAATAAAGTTTTTGGATACTACATTGAAATAAGTAATGCTCACAAAGATAAAATTCCGGATAACTATGTTCGTAAACAGACATTGGTCAATAGCGAAAGGTATATTACACCTGAGTTAAAAGAATATGAGGATAAGATTCTCAACGCTGAGGAAAACATTAGCAATTTGGAATATAACCTCTTTAATGAAATTAGAAACTTTGTTGCTGCCGAAACCGAAGCAATACAAGAGAATGCAAGACTAATTGCTATGCTTGATTGCTACCTTTCATTTGCAGAGGTAGCAGAAACTTACAACTATACTCTGCCGCAAATTAATGAAACTGATAAAATAGAGATCGTTCAAGGAAGACACCCGGTCGTTGAAAGAATACTTCCTCCAGGGGAAAAATTCACTCCAAATGATTATTATCTCTCAAATGATGATACACAGATAATTATTCTAACTGGACCAAATATGGCTGGAAAGTCTGTATATCTCCGTCAAGTCGGTCTGCTTATACTTCTTACTCAAATAGGATCATTTATTCCTGCTGAAAGTGCGAAGATTGGTTTAATTGACAAGATCTACACGAGAGTCGGTGCAAGTGATAATATAAGTGCTGGAGAAAGTACCTTTTTAGTAGAAATGCAGGAGTCTGCAAATATTCTAAATAATTCGACAAGTAACAGTTTAGTTTTATTTGACGAAATTGGAAGAGGCACAAGCACATTTGATGGGATTTCAATTGCTTGGTCAATTACTGAGTATCTGCACGACAATCCAAACGTTAGACCAAAAACACTCTTTGCCACTCATTACCATGAACTAAATGAGATGGCCCAATTATTCCCAAGAATTAAAAATTATAAGGTTGATGTTAGAGAATATGGAGACAAAGTAATATTTCTTCATAAAGTAACTTCCGGAGGAGCAGATCATAGTTACGGAATTCAAGTTGGGCAAATGGCTGGTCTTCCTCCTTTTGTAATTAAGAGAGCAAAGGAAATATTAGATAATCTTGAAGGGAAAGAGTTGACCCCACATGATGTAAAGGTTTCCAAACTCAAAAAAATTAAAAGTGATGAAACACAAATAAATTTATTTGAAATTAAAGATGACGAGATTAGGAAAGAAATTTCCGATATTTCGATTGATAATTTAACACCAATTGAAGCTTTAAACAGATTAAACAAACTAAAAGAAAAAGTAAATAAAGATAAAAACTGATGATAAAAAAAAGATACTATCTTACTATAATATTATTGTTATTAATTGGAACTTTAATTTTTAACTCATGCGGGCAAAAATCTTCTCTAGAAGAAGAAGCTTATATTAAGAGAATTGAAGATTCAAGAGCTCAAAAAGATTCAATATTACATAGCGATCCGAATTCTCCATTTAATTTTAAGGGTAAGGTTGATTTCCATCCACTCAACTATTTTGAAGTTAATCCCAATTTTGTTCTTACAAGTAAATTCTTTGAAAATGAAAGCAAGGATACAATTAAAGTATTTGGGACAAAAGGTGAAGAGAGAACAGCTATTAGATTTGGATTTCTAAAATTAAAATATAATGAACAGAAATTTCAACTCAACATTTATGAATCTATCTACAAAGATACATTAAAGTACTACAGTATTTGGTTCACCGATGAGACTACCAATAATGAGACTTATGGTGTTGGCAGATACATTAATTTTGAGTTGAATGAGAATCCAAATCATATTTACTCAATCGACTTTAATAAGGCTTACAATCCATATTGTGCGTACACTTCTGCATACTCTTGTGCAATTCCAACAAAAGAAGATCACATAAATATTGCGATAACGGCTGGTGAGAAAAAATTTCATGATTAGAAATAATTTAAAGGATATATAGAATGGTAGTAATTTTAAAAAGCAATGCAACTGAAGAACAGATTAAAGATGTAAAACAACACCTTGAAGATTATGGATTTCAAATTCATGAATCGAGAGGCGTACAAAAAACAATTCTTGGTGCAATTGGAGTAAAACCTGGATTCGATGTTAGAAAAGTTAAAATATTAGATGGCGTTTCTGAAGTTTACAGAGTAACAGCTCCTTATAAACTTGCAGGTCGAAGCTTCAAAGAGGATAATACAAAGATTATGATCAAGGATGTTGAAATTGGAGGAGATGAAATTATCCTTATGGCCGGTCCTTGTGCTATTGAAGGTGAAGATCAGATTTTCAGACTTGCAAAGGTTGTTGCTGAGTCGGGATCAAAAATTTTACGGGGCGGTGCTTTCAAACCAAGAACTTCTCCATACTCTTTCCAAGGTATGGGAGAGGAGGGTCTAAGACTTATGAGAAATGCTGCTGATGAGTACGGCTTATTAATGATCACTGAAGTTATGCAGATTAATCAAATTCCTCTAATTGAAAAGTATACTGATATTTTTCAAGTTGGAGCACGCAACATGCAAAATTTTTCCTTACTTAAAGAACTTGGGAATACTGATAAATCAGTAATGTTAAAACGTGGGCTAGCTGCAAAAATTGAAGATTGGCTAATGTCTGCCGAATACATTCTTGCTGGCGGTAATTCAAATGTTATGCTTTGCGAAAGAGGAATAAGAACGTTTGAGACCATGACACGAAATACTTTCGATCTTTCTGCAATCCCAATGGTGCACAAACTTAGTCATCTACCTGTTGTTGCTGACCCATCTCATGCAACTGGATTACGTGATCAAGTGGCTCCAATGGCAAGAGCAGCTGTTGCTGCAGGTGCAGATTCATTAATGATTGAGATTCATGATAAACCTGAAGAGGCTTTTTCTGATGGACCACAAGCTCTTCTTCCACTTGATTATATTAATTTAGTTCAAGAACTTCAGGTCATTGCTAAAGCAATAAATAGAACGATTTAATGATAGCTTAAATCATTTTCCATATTTAGGATAAATTTTGAGTATTAAAAATATTTCAATCATAGGACTGGGATTAATTGGCGGATCGATTGCCAAGGCACTTAGAAAAGCAGATGCAGACTACATCATTTCCGCTTATGATGTCTCCGATTCACCGAAATTAGCTTTGGATGATGGAACTATTGATGCAGTTCTCTCTTCTATTGATCAATCTCTTGATTCAGATCTGATCTTTATCTCTTCACCTGTTGATGTATCATTTGAAATATTTAAAGAACTTGCTCCAAAATTAAAACCAAATTCAGTATTAACTGATGTGTGCAGTGTTAAAAGTACTTTCAAAGAAAAATGGGATCAGATTGAGAGTAACGGATTCTATTTCGGTGGACATCCAATGACAGGGAAAGAAGATGGCGGATACACTAATTCTGATCCGCTTTTATTTGAGAATGCTCTTTATATAATTTCTGATAAGGATGAGAACAATCCTATTTTTCATGAATTCACTAATGTGATAAAATCATTTGGCTCAAATATTCTTCACATACCGGCAAAGCAGCACGATGTTATTGCAGCAAGTGTGAGTCATCTTCCACAGTTAGTATCAGTCGCTTTAGTGAATGCTGCTTCATTAAAAACAGATGAGTATAATTTCCTTGATCTTGCTGCAGGTGGTTTTCGAGATATGACGAGAATAGCTTCCAGCGATTTTAACATTTGGAAATCAATAATCTCTGGGAATAAGGATCAGATTATAACCGCGATGGAGAAGTTCTCGTACGATCTAAATACTTTAAAGAAATGGATAATTGATAATAAGGAATTAGAGATATCTGAATATTTTGAAAGTGCACGAAAAAATAGAGATGAAATTCCTAAGAACACAAAAGGTTTTCTATCCCCTCTTCATGATCTTTTTATATTCATTGAGGATAAACCTGGTGCAGTCAGTAAAATCTCAACTGCATTATACGAGAAAGGAATTAATATTAAAGATATTGAATTACTCAAAATTCGCGAGGGTTCCGGCGGTACATTCAGAGTATCATTTGAATCGAGGGATGAACTTTTAGAAGCTTCGGAAATACTTGGTCAAAAAGGATTTTCTACTGAACATTGATGTTATATTTCAGAAGCCCGACTTTATTAAACCTAATGATTAAACTTGAAAAGTCGGGCTTCTTATATACTATAA
Organism: Bacteroidota bacterium; assembly: GCA_039714835.1. Taxonomy (GTDB): domain Bacteria; phylum Bacteroidota; class Ignavibacteria; order Ignavibacteriales; family Melioribacteraceae; genus SZUA-22. Next base: position 10,701 of record JBDLIN010000128.1, read on the forward strand.
GTTTTAATTTTTTAAGGTGAGTTAAGCTGTATTCTAACTTGTTCTTCATCATCTATTCTTGAACGTAGTAAATTAACATACCTAAGCGCATCATCATTCTCGTACGAAAC
>JBDLIN010000129.1:0-10799 GCA_039714835.1 Bacteroidota bacterium
AATTATAATTCAATAGTCTGACTTCGCTTTGGTCCAACTGATATAATACCTACCTCAAATCCGGAATGTTGAGAAATGAAACTCAAATAACTTTTCGTCTCAGAAGGAAGTTCATCATAACTTCTGATTTCAGTTATATCAGTTTTCCAACCTGGTAAAGTTTCATAAACAGGAGTAACATTGTCTAACACTTCTACAGAAGTTGGGAATGAATTTAGTTTTTTACCATTTAATTCATATCCAACACATACTTTAATTTCATCTAAATGACTTAATACATCCAGTTTGGTGATAGCAACTTTACTGATACCATTTATCATTCTTGAATAGCTTACAAGAAAAGCATCGTACCAGCCACATCTCCTTGGACGTCCAGTAGTTGCTCCAAATTCATGGCCCCACTGACGTAGTTGCTCACCCTCTTCTCCAAGCATTTCAGTAGGGAATGGACCAAATCCCACACGAGTTGTATAAGCTTTAACTATTCCAAAGACTGAAGTAACTTTAGTAGGGGGAATTCCAACACCCGTACACCCACCACCAGAAGTGGGATGAGAGGATGTCACATATGGGTATGTACCATGATCAACGTCAAGAAGTGCGCCCTGTGCGCCTTCCATTAAGATTGATTTCCCATCTTCAATTGCAGAATTTAAATATGAAGGAACATCTTTTATATATTGGTCTATTGTTTCATCAAATGCTAAATATTCTTCAACAATTGAATCAACATCTAATTCTTCACCATCATATACTTTTTTGATTAAATTATTCTTTTCCTCAATATTTTTTCTGATTTTTTCTTCAAGGACTTTTCTGTTTAAAAGATCAACAATTCTAATCCCTTTTCTATCATATTTATCGATATAACAAGGTCCGATACCTCGTCCAGTGGTTCCAATTTTATTATCACCACTTTCACGAATTGAGTCGAGAATCTTATGATAAGGCATTATAAGATGAGCATTCTGACTAATAAACAATCTACCTTTAATATCAATTCCATGATCTTCAAGAAATTTAATTTCATCAAGTAATGCATTAGGATCGATAACAACTCCATTTCCGATTACACATTCTCGTCCCTCACGCAATATTCCAGATGGAATTAAATGAAGAATGAATTCCTGGTCACCGATAACAATTGTATGCCCTGCATTGGCACCGCCTTGATAACGGGCAACGATATCATATCTATCACTTAATATATCAACAATTTTTCCTTTACCTTCATCGCCCCATTGGCTGCCCACTAAAACAGTCACACTCATAACAATCTCATGTTTAATTTTTTAAATAGTAATAATTAGATAAGTTAATTTTTAAAACTTTCTACAGCTTCATCAACAGAATTGTAGTTATCGAATATGGTAATTAATTTTGTAATTACTAAAAGACTGTTGATTTTTTCAGTAGCATTTGCCAATTTTAATGAACCACCGCCATTTTTCACAGAAGTATAACCGCTTATAAGCATACCAAGGCCGGTGCTATTCATAAATTTGACGCCACCAAGATCAACAACTATATTTTTTTTATTATCATCAAATAATTTATGTAGTAAATCCTGAAATTCCTGTGAATCAGGGCCTCCCATAACATTTCCTTTAAGAGTGATTACTACTGCTCCATACTTTTCACTTGTTTTTATTTTCATAGCATTTCCATTTTTTATTTAAAAATAGTCATTCATAATTTAACGAAAAGGAAATTAATATAATTATATATAAATAATTATATTGTTTATTAAGTTATATAAACTGTTTGAAAAAATAAAGATTTAATTCCATTCTCGGCCAAATTTTAGCAGAATTGATTGGAACATAGCAGAATTTATGTCGTCTAACAAAAGCGAATCAAATAAACACGCAACTAATTCTAATAAATCAAAAGAAAACTTGGATCAAGATTTTGTTCTGATTCGAGAATACATTGACGGAAATGATGCTGCATTTGAGAAATTAGTGATGTTGCACAAAGATAAAGTTCGCAATTTGGTCTTTCTCACACTTGGTGATTCTGAATTTATTGATGATATTATTCAGGATGTCTTTATAAGCGTGTATCACAAGATTAAGGAATTCAGGTTCGAATCGAAGTTCACGACATGGCTTTATAGAATTACTGTGAACAAATGTCGTGATTATCTTAGAAAAAAACGGGTAAGAAGTATTTTCACCCCGATTAAAGATTCGCATGAAAACATCCAAACTTCTGCGATGAGAACCGATATTGATATTCCTCAATTGGTGCGAAAAGCTATAGAGAGGTTACCGGACAAACTGCGTGTACCTTTAATATTGCGAGATATGGAAGGATTCAGCTATAATGAAATAGCTGATCAACTGGATTGCGAAGTTGGAACGGTTAAATCAAGGATATTTAGAGCTAGAGAAAGTTTAAAAGCTTTGTTAGAACCGTATCAAAAAGAGATGAATGTATAATTCATTATCTTTTTTAGCTAAGCAATTCTTTTATTTGAAAGTAAAAACAAATTGTCAGAGATGATTACAAATTCAAACAGTAAAAGTAGTTTTTCAAAATTCAAAAACCTTCTTCCGATACTTAGTATTGTTCTATTAACAGGTTCTCTTTTAGTCTATTTCGGAATACAGCAATTTTCGGAAACAAGGACGCAAGAAGGGGACCTGATTAGTGATCTTTATCTTAAAACATTAAAACCTTTATTTACAAATGATAAATTGACCAAGGAAGATGTGCTTAATTTTGCTCTATATAATAATCTTCCTATCGATAAAGTCGATAACAAGATTATCGAGATTAAAAATGATGATAACGGTAATGAAGTAATAGAGGTTAGAAATGCTGAAATTAAGGATAATACAGATAATTATTCTCGATTCATTGAAAAAATGGAGTTAAGTCGTGAGCAGAAAAATCAATTAGATTCGCTGCTTGAAGAATATAAGCAGAATATTACTAATACAATATTTTCAGATAATAATAAAACTCTTGCAGTCGATTCAAGAATAGGACTTCTTCATGGATTACTAAGATCGGAGATATTTGATTTTATTGCTAAGGTCAAATCTCAGAAGTATGATCAGTTAGCTTCTAAGGAGAGTTCTCTTAATAAATTCAAAAGAGTCATTGAGCAAGAAAAAAATAAATCTGTTCGCAACTATATCTTTTTTACTCCCGACACTGTTCTGCATACTGAAGCAGAGTTTACACAAGTTGATATTTCTGAAAAACATAAAAAAGGTGAAGTGCCAATTCCTCCAGAGCCTCCGATCATTAAAGTGCTTCAGCAGAATGAAACTCTGAAGAGAGAAATCGACCAAGAGGATAGAGACCTGGTTTATAATATAGATTCAAATCTGGTGAAAGTAGTTTTGGATGAGAGTTTTTTTGAAGGATTGGGAATTGAAGAATATCATGAGTTGAAATCATTGTTAGATAGTACTTCCAGTAAATTTGAATTATCTATAGGAATTCCATCAGAAGAGGATTTAAGATTTAGTATTTCTGCAAAGCAGCCAGATTCTAATCATCAATTTCAGTTCGAATTAAATCTAGAAAATCTTGGAAAATTAATCTCAAATAGTATTCAACTTCCCGAAAATCCTAGCATTGAAGATTGGGAAGAATTCGGAATAAGAATGGATTCTCTCTCGTTAAAACTTCAAGAAATGGATCTAGATACTTTGGATTTTATAGACTGAGCATTTACGTATGATCACATTAGACCTTGAAAATAGTTCGCATAAAAAAAAGTTAGAGTACTTAATTCTATCCCTCATTATTCTACTGATTTATAAATTTTTCTATCCAACAATTGATCAATCATTATTCTCAATAATAAATGATATTTTAATTTACTCAACTATAGCTATTGGATTCTATAACATATCTGAAATAACACATAAAAAATTGTCAAATCCTATTTCATTAGTACTTAATGTTGGTCTACTTAATGCAGTACTATTTTTTCTAACAGCGCTTTCATCGGTCATTTTCGATGAAATTGAAAATATTAATGAAGTAAACAGTCTGTTTTATACTGTAGTCTCTATATTGGTATTTTTAATTTATGTGTCATTCACTACTTATATCCTTGCGGCAATTCGTGAATTAAATTTTCTGAGGCAAAAAAAACCTTCTGAAAGAAATTTTAATTTATTATTGGTAGTATTTGCTTTGTCTGCTATCTCTGCCACATTAGCTTACATATATCAAGGACTACAATTCATTGAAAAAACTTTTTTTGTGGTTTCAACTGTTCTAATTGTCATTAACTCATTTAGGGTTTCTTGGATAGCATTTCTAACAAAAAGACAAAAGATATTTTTACTTTTTTTATCCAGCATAATGTCAGGATTGTTTGGATTTAATTTCGCACTCACTAGCGAATCCAATATCATTCAGCAAGTTCTTTTTAATTTTTCGACTGGTGTGGATGTATATTTCAATCTTGTTATGCTATTTGGCAATGTATATTTTGGAATTATATTTTTTACAACACTCTTCCATTTACCTACAGCAGGAGCATTTGATCAGAAATCTGAAGAAGTGTCATCTCTGATCGATCTCAGCAACTTAATGACTCAAGTTTTAGATTTTAAGGAACTTGGGGATCATATTACTTTGGCAACAAATAAAGTTTGCAATTCTGACTCAGCTTGGTTAGTAACAGAGGAGAGTAATTCTTCAGAATTAGTATCTGTAAGTAATATTGGATATTTAGAAGCTGATGGAATTACAAAAACTATTCTTGAAGAGATAGAAACTCCTCTAGATAAAGTTCTAACATTAAATAAAAAATCGATAAAAGTTAAAATTAAAAATGATATAAGAACTTACATTTTTCAATCCCTTGTTATTGTTCCCCTAAAGGTACATCAAAAAAACAATGGTTATCTCTTTGCCGCAAAAAGACAAAAATATGTATTTGATGAAGATGAAAAAAAAGCACTTGGAGCTTTTGCTGATTATGCCGCTGTTGCTTTAGAGAATGCCAAGTTAATAAAGGAATCAATTTATAAAGAGCGACTTGAGAGTGAACTAAATGCAGCAAGAGATATACAATCAAAGATACTTCCAGAAGAAACACCACGATGTGATGAATTAGAAGTAGCTTCACTTTTTGTCCCTGCATTTGAAGTTGGTGGTGATTATTATGACTTTTTTAAACTAGATAGTAAAAAATTAGGTTTTGTTATAGCGGATGTATCAGGTAAAGGTATTTCTGCTTCTTACATAATGGCAGAAGTAAAAGGAATTTTTGAATCTCTTTCAAAAGTAATTGAGAATCCAAAAGAACTTTTGATCAAAGCAAACGACATACTTACAAATAGCTTAGATAAAAAGAACTTTGTTACTGCACTTTACGGTGTTATAGATTTAAATAGCGGAAAATTAATATTTGCTCGAGCTGGACATGTACCTATGTTAGTTTGTTCAGAAGGAATCGTTGAATCACTAAGACCAAGAGGTATTGGATTAGGACTTGATTCTACAGCAATATTCAATACGAATATAGAAAATATGGAAATTCAATTAAATAATAACGATATTTTAATTCTTTATACTGACGGGGTTACAGAATCTCAGAACTTGAATGCCGAAGAATTTGGAGAGGAAAGATTTGAAAATCTCATTACCAAGCATTGTGATAATGAAGTTGATGATATTTCCAGAGAGATTTTCAAGGAGGTAAGTTTATTCTCAAAGGATAAACGACAGCATGATGATATAACCCTTGTTTTATTTAAGTGGAAGAATTATAACAAAATAATTGGAGAAGTTTAATGGCTGATTTTAACGTATCATCCAGAGAGCAAGGTCAAATTTGCATCATTGATGTAAAGGGATATCTTGATGCTCATACAGCACCAGACCTTGAAAATGAATTCAATAAATTAATTGACAATCAACAATATAAGGTGGTTGTTAATTTCGATGAATTGAATTATATCAGCAGCGCCGGATTAGGTGTATTTATGGCTTATGTTGAAACAATGCGCGAGCATAAAGGTGACATCAAATTTTCAAGCCTAAAAGATGATGTCTATAATATTTTTGATCTTTTGGGATTTCCAGTATTGTATGAGTTCTACGATAATGATGAAGAAGCAATTTTCAAATTTAATCAATAAAACTTAGCTTGAGCAAAGAAAAGAACATAGCGAATAATGAGCTAGTTATATATAGTTCAACAGATAATTTATCAGAAGTGAGAGAATTTATTGCTGCTGCGTGGATTTCCTATGGGTATGACAATAAAGAAGGAATGAAAGTAGCTCTATCTGTTGATGAAGCATGCACAAACATTATTAAGCATGCATATCATAACAAAGCAAATGGTATAATTAAAATTAAAGTTGAAAATAAAAAGGATAAATTTATTATTAAAATTACAGATAAAGGAAGTCATTTTGACCCAAACCAAGTCCCAGAACCTAATATTCCAGAACGTCAGAAAAATAAACGAGGAGGAGGATTAGGAATGTTCTTAATGAAAAAATTAATGGATGAAGTAAAATATATGAATAAGGGTAGAACGAACGAATTAATTTTAGTTAAACATCTTAACTGAAAAAATGCAGCACACCGATCATAAAACTACAAAAAGAAATCTGTCAGCTCTTGTAGATTTTAGCAATTTAATTAACTCTAGTCTAGAATTAGAATTTATTCTAAACAATCTTCTGTTAACATGTTTAAGTAAGTTTCATACAAGTCGTGGAGGAGTATACCTTATAAACAAAGAAGGACAGTTCTATTTAAGCAAATCTAAGGGATTAAAAATTACTGATGATAATAATTTTCCAGTAGTAGAACTTAATAATATTGATACAGATCAAGAATTCAATCAATTCTTAATTGAAAACAAATTAGTCCTGGTTCAAAAGATCGTATCTGACAACAATGTAATAGGCCTAATATTATTGGGTGATAGACTGACTGGAGAAGAATATACAAATGAAGATAAAGACTTCCTACAAACTTTATTAAATATTGCAGCAACAGCAATCCAAAATTCTTCAAGTGTTACCGATTTAGTTGTTCTGAATAAAGACCTTGATACAAAAGTTCACCAACTCAGTGCATTATTCGACCTAAGTAAAGAATTCAGTTCTATCTTAGAAATCCCTCATGTGTGTAAACTTCTCGGGTTTTCAATAATTGGACAGCTTTTAGTAACAAAATATGCAATAGTAGTTGTAAATGAAAACGGGACTGAAATTCTTGAGTCCAAATTTCCATCGGATAAGTTAGGACCAATTATATCTACACTAGATTTCCAAAACTTGAAAGAGCCGGTATGTTGTAAGGAAATGAAGCAAGCACATTGTTTTGAACTCATTAATGTTGGTGTTGAATTAATTGTTCCAATGAAAATTAAACAGAAAACTAAAGGTCTTATTCTTTTAGGTAAGAGGAACATTGGGAAAGGGTATTCTAAATCGGATATTGAATTTGTCTCATCAATTGGTTCCCTTGCAATTATATCAATTGAGAACAGTCTTCTTTTTCAAGAGGCATTAGAAAAGCAAAGACTGGAAAAAGATTTAGAACTTGCAAAAAAAATACAGAGAAATCTGCTGCCGAGCACATTACCTAAGATGAAAAATTTTGAGATAGCAGCATTTAATCAAGCAGCAAAGCAAGTAGGTGGTGATTACTATGATGCAATTCGTCTGAGTGATGATAAAGTGCTTATTTCGATTGGCGATGTTTCCGGAAAGGGGGTGCAAGCTGCATTACTTATGGCCAATCTTCAAGCATTTTTACAATCTATTAGTAAACAAAACAATGATCTAATTACTGCGTCTAACCTTCTGAATGATTTGGTTTCTGAGAATACAACCGATGGTAGATTTATCACTTTTTTCTGGGGTATCTTGGATGATGAAAATAGAAAATTCGAGAGTGTTAACATGGGTCATAATCCGCCTTTGTTAATTAGAAATGGTAATATTCAAAAGTTGAAAATAGGTGGTATGCTTATGGGTGTAATGCCGACGGTTTCACCTTATAAAAATGAGAGACATCAGTTAGAAAAAGGTGATGTTTTAATTCTTTTTACTGATGGTATAACAGAAGCGATGAATTCAGATAATGAAGAATATAGTGATGAAAGATTAGAAAAAATGGTTTTAGAATTAGAAAAAAATAGTGCTGATGAAATACAAAATATAATACTCGATGATGTTCGATCATTTTCGAGAGGTAAAGAACAATCTGATGACATTACAATGGTTATTGTAAAAGTAAAATAGTATGGGATCTATAGAAAATATATTATCAAAGTATAGAATTAAATTATTAGCACCATTTACACTTCTTCTAATGGTGATAGTACTTATTAATTTTTATTTCGTGTTTGAAATTACTCCTCAACCAAATGATGAATGTATCTGGTATCCTAAAAGTGTATCTAAGGATAGTGTTGGATTCTTTTTTGAAAGCGTGAAATTTGAAGGTGTAACATGGAATGCAGGCATTAGAGACGGAGATCAATTAATTGCAATAAATGATAAAGTAATAAAAAATTTGTCCGATGCAAGCTTAGAGTTGAATAGAATGGATAGTGGGGACTCAGCAAAATATACTATAATGCGTAATAATCAACTGATTGAAACCAAAGTAGTAGTTAAAAGGCTCATTCAATTTGGAGGATTGGCTTTTGCAATACTTGCAATAATATGGCTTGCAATCGGCTTTATAGTAATTAAAGCAAAACCTCAAGGTAAAACACAAATAGTGTTTTTCAGAATTGGTGTCATACTAATATTTTATTCAAGCTTTAATATGTTGATAACGCAAAACATAAGAAATCCTTTGTTTGATTATATTCCGCTGGTTGTAATAGTTGATCAGCTCTGGACCATTGGAGCAATATTTTTACCATTTTTAATACTTAAGTTCTTTTGGATATTCCCGAACGAGTTTAAATTTTATCAAAAAAAATGGATTGAAAAGCTATTATTCTTTCTTCCACTAACCGCATACATATTTATCACTGTTTTTAAAATAGCGTTCATATATTCTGGTGTATTGAATCCTTTTAAGTTCTACGGTGTACTGGCATTTATTAATTTTGTAACACTATCTATTGCTGCTATTGTCGGACTTATATCTCTATTTGTAAACTATCTTAGACTCGAAAATAAAAAAGATCGAATATCAATTTTTATAATTCTTATTTCTTATACTATCACAATATTGGCAGTTACTTATATACTTATCTTAACGCAGACAACCAATTCTTCAGTTATGTATAATCAGCCAGAATACTTTGCTCCAATTATTTTGATCGCTATTATTCCTCTAGCTTTTGGATATTCGATATTTAAGTATTCACTAATGGACGTATCGGATGTAATAAAGACTACGGTGCTTTATGGAGCTGCGATGGTGGGTGTAGTTGCAACATACTTTTTAGCAATCTATTTACTTGGACAATCCTTAAGTAATGCCATTGGTACTGAATACCAAGTCACCATTGCTGGAATTATCTTTGTTGTGTTTGCTTTGGTTTTTCAATCTACTAAAGACAGATTTCAAAATTTGATAACTAAAAAATTCTATCCAGAACAATTTGCTTATCAAAAAGTTCTACTAAAATTTAGTGGTGATGTCGTAACAATCTTAGGGCTGGAAAATATTTTAAAATCGACCACTAATACAATTGTTGATTCATTAAAATTGGCGATTTTTGGAATTCTTTTAAAGAATTCTCAAAATTCAAATTATGAATTAAAGGACGGAGTTGGTTTTAAAGATGAGAACTTTAATTTGATTATTGATGAAGAGAAATTATTTAATTTCCTCTCATCAAAACAAAAATCGAAACAATTCCCAGTTATTGAAGATTCCGACTTTCCTAATATTTTTCCTGAAGCTGAACAGAAATTGATTAATGAAGGGATTTACACCATTATTCCGTTAATAATTAAATCCAAAGTTATTGGGTTGCTTCTGTTTGGATTGAAATATTCCGGTTCCAGATTTGCCGGAAAAGATATTGAATTACTTTTAGCAGCAGCTAATCAAACTGCTGTTGCAATTGAGAATGCAAGGTTATATGAATTAGAAAGGAAAAAATTAATACTGGATCATGATCTTGATAAAGCAAGAGAGATTCAGAAAAGCTTATTGCCTGATGTGATTCCTCATGTTAATGGATTAGAGATTAGTGGGACAATGATCCCGGCAATGCAAGTTGGTGGAGATTATTTTGATGTTATAAAGATCAGTAATACAAAAGTATTCGTTATAGTGGGAGATGTTTCCGGGAAAGGATTATCAGCTTCCTTCTATATGTCAAAATTACAAACGATGACACAATTATATTGTAATGAACATAGTACACCAAAAGATATTTTGGTAAAAATAAATCAAAAAATATATTCCGAGATTGAAAAAAACTGGTTCATAACTTGTTCAATAGCAATGATTGATACTGAAGAAATGAGCATGACTGTTTGTCGTGCCGGACATCCACCAGTAATAAAAACCTATAATGATAGTACTACTGAAATCACACCTGAAGGAATAGGGATTGGACTAGAGAAAGGTGACATATTTAAGGATAATTTAGAAGAACTTAAAATAGACATTCAATCAGGGGACCTTTATTCTTTCTATTCAGATGGAGTTACAGAGGCAATGAATAAAGAGAAAAAATTCTTTGGAGATGAGAATTTTCAGCAACTCTTAAAAAGTTCATATACAAAAGGAACAGAACAATTACAGAATGAAATCATTAATTCTATCAGTCTATTTAGGGACAATGCTGAGCAGAATGATGATATAACTTTTATCTTAGT
>JBDLIN010000130.1:0-10706 GCA_039714835.1 Bacteroidota bacterium
CTTTTGTGTTGTCATAGAGTGTAAGATAAACTCTTTTGTCAACATCTTTGTACATGGTGATAGCATAATGGTTCCATCTTTTTAAAATCACATTGTTGTGAATGTCTCCATCTGTAGGATGAAACCATGCCTCAATAGTATAGTCAGTGGCACCGTTCATTAAATCAAGAGAAGCATCATTGGTGTATTTAACTCTGCTTGCTATACCGTCAAATTCTAGCACGTAGTCTTGTGCGAAAACAAAATTTTGCGTAAAAAATGCAATTGCTAATAAAATAAATAATTGTTTTTTCATAATAAAATGGTTTAAATAGTTAATGAAAGTTTATTGTTTAATAATTTTTTTAGTTGCGATAATATGTTTTGTTTTGAGTTGTAATATATACATGCCTGATTTCAAATCAGTGATATCAATAAATGTGTTGTTACTCTCAGTTTTCTTCTTTCGATAGATTAGTTTTCCGTTAGCATTATATAAATCAAAAGTGAAGTCAGCTGTTTTAAAAGTAGCACTCTCTTCTATTTTAATGTTTATTATATCACTGCAAGGATTTGGAAAAACACTTATGTTATCATTAAAAAATTGTTCCTCTTCAATTGTTAGACTTCCGACACTTTCTTCAAAATTCCATGTAACATAGTTTATGGCATTTTTAACAATAACACTAATATTGTGTACATCATCTTTTAATCTGACACGATGAACATCTTGAAAAGTAAAGTAAGCTATTGTTTCTGCATCATTTGCAAATTGATGGTCACGAGTAGGTGTAAAATTAGATGGATATCTACCAATACTTGAAATACGCATTTGATCAAAATCTGCTTTGATCCATGAAGAATAACTACCGTGATATTTTTCACCAATATTTAGCGCATAATTTGCTGTAGTAAGGTTTAAACTACTACCATTGTATACAGCTCTTTCTGTTCCGTTAACGAATAATTTTGTTTGATTTCCGGTTTTTGAAACAGCAATATGATACCATTGATCAATTTGGAGTTTACTTCCGGATTGATTAGATGATATTGATTGATTAGTAGCGTGTGAGTTGAAACGTACTGAATAATCACTTGCCGTAACTTCATAAACTGTAAAACCAAAAACAGTTTCTTGGTCTAATATAACATCTCCATTTTGATTGTCAGAATCTAACCTTATCCAAGTTTCGAATGTATAATCTCCAAAAAAATCAAGATCGTTATCAGGAGTTTGTCTTGCATAAGCATATTGATTTCCATCAAAACTAGCATATCCATTATACCAATTCTCGACAGCATATACTTCCACTTCAGAATAGGAACCTGAATAATAAAAGCCATCTACTTTTGCTTTTACTCTAAATTGATAGACAGTGCCGGTTGGGTTTGTGATAGTGTAGCCTTGCCCGTTTATCCCTGTTGCAACATCTTCCCAATTACCTTGATCTACTTTTTTCTGTAAAGTGAATTCTTCCCAATTCAATTGATCACTAATTTCCCAATGCACTTCAAAGTCATCACCGTTTCCATTCGGAGTAATTGATGTTATATGTGGTTCTGGAAGCATGTCAAAAATGGCACCAAGTACAAGGTTATATCCAGATGTTCCACTATTCCAACCCTGAAGATTATAGTATCCGTTAAGTCCATAAGCATTCCACCATCCCCAATTAATATAGTAGTAGTTCTTACTATTTAGATATTTGTAGCCATTAACAACCATTACATGACCATCACCAGTATTAGTGTTTTCCACAGCTATTGGAACGGGTCTATGTTGATGCATACTTTCATAAAGACGAGGCCAAAAATCTGCCCATGCTTCTATTTCATAATGTCCTGAAAAACGGAAAAAGTTTTCTAACACAAATGGAATATTATCAATATTGTTTGTAGAACCTGATGGCTCATAATCCATTTGCAAGGCAACCCCCATATTGTACATCAGTACTCCAACAGCTTGCTGTTCTTCGGTGGTTGAATTTACACCCATATATTCGTCCAACATATTTGCCCAATCATAATAAGTATTGTCAAAAAACCCTTGATGCCTGATTAGATTTCCGTTGTAATTGTCAGCAAACACATTGCTCCCTACTCCAGTAATTGGCCATTCATAATAATGTAGAATTTGTGACGGTGCTATGGCTACACATCCAGGTGAACAATGATAAGGTGTGTAATAATTAGAAGGATATACATTACCACCACTCTGGTCATGACAGTTTACCCCTCCCCATACATCTGTCATAAATGGAGGTACATCATCTTCTGAATCTTTAACATTGTTTTTTTCAGTGTTTTCATCAAGCTTGTTCAAAGAGATTGTAAGTGATTTATCTTCCTTCCCTCGCAAAAATGGATTATCCTTAACAATAAACTCATTATTTTCTGAAAAAGCTAAAACATCAAAGTTTTTTGATTTTTCTATTACGATGATGTAACCCCCATTAATAAAATTAAAAACATATTCTTTATTTGTATTCTCGGTGTTTAAAATGATGCAGTTTTTGGGAGTTTTTACAGTATTAAAAATTTCAGAGAAACTGTTTGTTGCATATTTTTCAATAGCTTTTATGTTTTCTTGTGAAAAGATTACTTGAAAGCTAAAGATTGCTAAAATCATCAAGAATACTTTTTTATTACAATATTGTTTTAATAAAAACATTTTATATTTTTTTTTAAAATTAATATCCTGTTACAGGATATTCATCAATAATATCGCTATCCCAACTTGTAAAATCTTTATGAATTTTGATATAATATTCGTAGGTGCCGAGTATTTCAATTTTATCAAAGTCATTAGGTGGATCAAAAGCTGTTAAATGTCTATCTAAATTAAGTTGTAGTAATGTATATTCATCTACTCCATAAGGAGTATTAATATCGGGAGTAAATTCAGTTGGGTAACGATCAATTTTTGATACCCTGATATTTTCCATCGAACCTTTAAAAAAGTTCATACTACCGCCTCTGTACATATAGTTAAAATCTAACCAAGTGTCGTTTACAGCTTGTATCCAAATTGGGTCAGCACTACTATCAATTAAAATTCCATTAATATAAAATTTTGCTACCCCATCACTAGACGATCGTGAAATCGCTACATGAAACCACTCGTCAAAAGATAGATTGATTGGGGACTCATTTGATTGCATAGAAGCAGCTTGTAAATTATCTTCTTCTTGTAGACAACCGTACTTAATTGCAAAGTCTGCATCATTATCATCAATTAAGTATAATTCAAAAATATGTTGACGTTCAGAAATGCTGGCTCCTCCTGCTGTAAGTCCGCTTGCTGCATTTCGGTCGCCAACAAGAGCCTCCGTATCCGCCTTTACCCATAATTCATACGTCCAGTCTTCACCTGACATAGAACTAAGATCAGTTTCTGAAGAACCACTAAAAGCATACATTCTTGCATTAGAATCATTTGTGTCTGTTCCATGTAAATTAAGATATGTAGAACCTATTATAATAATATTTCCCGGATATTCTTGAAGATCTTCATCTCCTTCACATGAGTATATTAAAAGTCCTACTAGTAGAATGATTGTAGTATATATTATAGTTTTCATTTTAAATATTTTTAACTTAATTATTAATCTTCACTTGCATTATACCAACCGTCAATTGCTACATCTTCGTTTTGAACTCCATATTGTGGGCTAATCCCACCAAAAGTATATGTAGGCATTTGAAGAATTTCTAATTGTTGTGCAGGTATTGGGAAGTGCAATAAAGACCCATCTTGTAACTCTCCATGGCGTCGCATATCAAAAAACTGAATACCCATACCAGTTAATGGTAATTCAATAGTTCTTTCATAGATAATAGCATTTTTTACATCTTCTGGATTACTAGAAATTGGAGTTAAATTACCACGTGTAACACGAGTTCCGGCATTGATAATATCAGCTGCCAAACCATATTGTTCTAGTTGTGCATGAGCCTCAGCTTTAAAAAGGTCAATCTCAGTTTTTCGCATCATTACAACCGGAGCAAAGAAATTGGCATTAATATAGTCGTCTAATCTTGAGTACCTGTATGTTGACCAACGATACTTACCTCTTTCCGGGCGATTATTACTCGGATCATATTCAAAATCTGTAGTTGCTCTTGCATCAGACACATTCATTTGTCCATCATTAGGCATATCATCTATTCCGTTTTCAGGCCAATTAGCAGGTAAGTTATTATCAATCATGTTAATCACTCTCATATCGACTTTTCCCCAAGAAGGTCTTGCCAAATAGTACTTATACCAAGACATCCATTTCCTACTGCTTATGTTTCCATCTCCTTGTATCGTAAAATCTTCAGTAATACCTGCTTCTGCATGTGATAGTACTTTTTGCCAGTCAACAGCTTCATTTTGGTCCTTATTTCTAGACGAATAGACTAATAATCGAGCGATAAAAGAATGAGCAATTTTTGACATTTCTGCACTTGAAAACTCACGAGACATCCAATTTATGGGTAAAGTAAATGAATTAGCATCAAAAATTTCTATGGCTTTTTCAAGTTCTTGTATGGCCATTTCAATAGAAACAGAATAGGGTTGTATTTCTAAACTAAAATAGTCTTCAATTGTTTCGTCTGACGGGAAACCTTGATCATATACCAAACCAATATAGCCGTTACCCAGGCCTTGCATAAAGTAACACATGCCTTTTACCATTTCTGTTTCATTTCCGTTCTCACCAATTTCGATTCCTCCTTCTATAGCTTTTAAAACATCATTAGATGAGGTTACTACTCGATACATTCTTCTATAGAAATTTCTATAGGCAGTATGATATGCATAAGAAATACTATTATTTAAGAATATACGTGGTTCTTTTGACATATCAACACAACCATAATTCGCCCAGGTTACAGATCCCCAATCGGCCATTACCCACATAGCAGGACCTGGTGAACCAAAATTATGTTGCTCAGAATTATACCAAGTATTAAATAAACCCGCTGTATAGTTCTTTAATTCTTCCGGTGATGATAATACAAAATCAATATCAGGATCGTTTGTGTTTTCTATTTCTAGATCAACACATGTTATAGTACTTACTGATAAAAGGAGTACTACTATAATTTTAGATAATTTTTTCATTGATATATTTTTAAAAATTAAAGTTGATCGCTAGAGCATAACTGCTGAAGTTTGGGTAACCGTAATTATCAAACACAAAACCATCATAACCCG
This sequence comes from Bacteroidota bacterium, assembly GCA_039714835.1. Taxonomy (GTDB): domain Bacteria; phylum Bacteroidota; class Ignavibacteria; order Ignavibacteriales; family Melioribacteraceae; genus SZUA-22. The sequence continues at coordinate 5,186 of JBDLIN010000130.1, forward strand.
ACTCCGGATCGTATCCGGTATAGTCTGTAAATGTGTATATGTTTTTTCCTATCAATCCAATTTTCATATTTTTAAGAGGACTGTTTTTTAAGGATAAATCATAATAAATTGAAACTTCACTCAAGCGAACATATGAGGCATCTTCAACCCAAAAAGAATTAATATTTGTTGCATCGTATAAATGCTGGTAATAGTCAAAGGTTTTTTTCTCGTCTTGAGGTGTAAAACGTTGATCCATCATTGGATGTCGAAAATCACGCATTAAGTATTGTGCTGTTGCATTATAAATGTCACCTCCTTTTTTCCATTTCCAAAGGGTATATACAGAGAAGTTTTTATAACTCAAATTAGTGTTGAATCCCATTCTAAAATCAGGATTTACATTACCGATTAGCATTTCTTTAGGTTCCCCATTTTCATCTAAAACCTTAAATGGTTTTTCTTCAGTTGTACCTATATGGTTAGTATAAACTACAAAACCATCACTATTTATTGAAAAATTATCTATAGAAGCATCACTATACTCAATATATTGTGAGTTTATATGGTCTAATTGAAGTGCTAATTGGTCCAAAGTTGTAACAAAACTATCTCCATAGAAAACACCATATTCTCCTCCTGTTTCCATCTTAAAAACCCCTCTTGGGCCATCATAATATGTAGGGATCTCTAATTCGGTAATGATAGATTGGGTATTATCAAATGTTACGCCTAAATTCCATTTGAAATTATTGTTTGTAATGATTTTTGCGTTTAACATAGCTTCGAATGTTGTTGTTTCAAGTGTTCCAACATTGTCATATTGGTAAGTATGACCTTCAATATGTGCGGCTAGATATTTCCTAATAAATTGGTCTTTTGTTATAGTATTAGAATAAGTAGTTTCTAGGTTGAAACGATTTAGAAAATGGGCATCTATTCCAAATTCTTTTTCAGTTGAACGAGACGGTTTTAAATTTTCGTTACCTAATCTACCTTTAGAAATTGATCCATCAGTATTTCTAATAAGTGTTTCATATTGCATGTGAAAATCTGGCCTTTGACCTGCAGTACCATAAGAGGCTCGGAGCTTTAATTCGTTAACTCCTTTAATTTTAAGATCTTTCGTTAATCTATAGGCACCGGATAATCTGAAATAGGGATGCCATCTTTCATTTGAACCAAATAAGGACGAACCGTCATAACGAAACAGCCCATCAAATATATAGCGGTCATTATAAACAAATGAGGCAATAGCAAAATAGTTTACAGCTCTTTCCTCTTCTAGATAATCATCTTCTGTTATGTGTGGTTCATCAGAAGTTTCTGTAGACTCTTTATCAAACCAATCAAAATGACTATCTTCAAATAAATAACTCAGTTTTCCTTTAAAGTCTAATTTATCCCAAGATCTTGAAAAATTGGCAGTAATCTTATAGTTCTGATTTAGAATTGTGGAGTTGTATTTATAATCAATTCGTTGTGATTGTCTAGGTGTGTTATCATTTCCCATTCCTACGTATGTGCCTTCAGGAGTAAGTTCATTCTTTTCATATTTTTGAGACTCAAGAGAATATGACGCTTCTACGTTCATCCAATCAAAAAGAGTCCACTTCACTTTATAATTACCCATGAACCTGTTTTTTTCCGAATTTTCTTCAATTTTCCATAACTTATAGAGCGGATTTCCAAATTGGGTATTCCAGTTATTAGGAAAGTAATCATATTTTTGTCCATCAGCATTATCTTTAAACAGATCAACATCAGGTTCCATCATTAAAACTTCAAAAAAGGTATTACTACCTCCCATAAAATTATTATTTGTCATGATATAATTGTTACTTGTAGAGAAGTATAATTTATCAGTAATACGATAATCAAAATTTCCTCTTAAACTTTTACGTTTATATCCTCCGGTTTCAATAATTACACCTTGATCTGCATTGTTTTCAAAAGAAAAGTAGGTGTTAGTTTTATCAGTTTTATAGCCCAGCCCAATGTGATTAGTATGAGATAAACCATCTGTAAACATTGCTTTTTGATGGTCATTGTTTATTCGGTACGGCATATCCATATAGTGGTCGTATTTTTCACTTCTATTTCCGACAATATCAGGATTCCAACCTGACGCATAGTTTTCAGGATATTCTACACCGTAATACTTAGTATATGTAGTAGCGTCAAGCCAATCAGGAGCCAACATGTATGGGTGAGATTGTGACAATTCTAAGTATTTTGATAATCGTTGTACCTCATGGCGACTTTTTATCGAAATTGCTAGTTTTCCTTGTGTATTCTCTTTACCTCTTTTTGATGTAATAACCACAACTCCATTACCAGCTTTTGAGCCATATAGTGAAGAGGCTGCTGCTCCTTTTACCACTTCTATCGATTCTACATCGTCAACATTTATATCTGCCAATGATCCTTGCATTTGTACACCATCAACTAAGATTAATGGCGTTTGATTACCAAGAATATTAGTGGCGCCACGCAAATTTAAACTGGCCCCAGATCCAGGAGAACCACTTAATGAAGTGACACTGACACCTGCCATTTTCCCTGAAAGGGCTGAAGACACAGAAGATTGAGGAACACTATTAATAGCATCTGACTTTATCTTGGTTACAGATACTGACATTTTCTTTTTTGATGTTCCTGCAGCGACCCCGGCAATAATCACTTCTTCTAACATATTTGATGAAGGGAGCATTTTTATTTGTAGAAAAGATTGTTTGCCAACAAGTATTGTTTGATTTTCAAAACCCATATAAGAAAACACCAAATAATCTGTAGCTTCTGCTTCGATACTGAAATTACCATCAAAATCAGTTGTGGTACCTTTTTGAGTGCCTCTGACGACGATGTTAACCCCGGGCAAAGGATTGTCAATTTCATCAGTAACATTTCCAGTAACGACTGGAGGTCTTTTTGTAGCTTTTTTTTGGATTGTTTTTTTTACTTTTTTGTTACGCACCAAAATTTCATCCCCATTTATTTTGCATTCTAGTGCTAAACCTTTAAATGCGATTTGTAAAATATTTTCTACATTAGCATTGGTGACATTGATTTTTACTTTTTTATTGATATCTTTTAGTTTGTTACTGTAAAAAAAACGATAGTTGGTCTCTTCAGAAATTAACCTAAAAAGATCTTTAATACTTAATTCTTGTTTAATTGTCAAATCTTCAGATTGAGACATATAATCTATGTCATTACTTATTTGATTGGCAAAAAGATTTATGGTCAGAATCAAGAAAATGGGTAACAATGCGATTTTTTCAATCAATTGAAAATCCCTTATTTTTAAATATTTGTCCATTTTTTAATATATTGGTTTAGTTTTTATTTGTTTTTAATCGAATCACATTATTTTCAATAGTATAGTTAATGTGATTTGTGTATTGTAACATTTGTAAAAAATGTATTACACCATCTTCCCTTTTTAAACTACCCGTAAATGGTAATTCTTTTAATTTTGATTCTTCAATTATAAACTCTACATCATACCATTTATTAATTTTTTGAAGAATTGATTCTAACTTTTCATTTGAAAAGCTAAGTTGATCTGTAGTCCATATAAGCATATCATTAAAGTTTGCTTTATCGACAATTAATTGAGATGTTTTCTTATTAAGAATTGCTAGTTGTCCGGGTTCAACAAATCTACTTTCGTTGGAAGGATTAGTAACCTTTACGGATCCCTCTATAAGAGCTAAACTTGTAAAGTCATTTTTTTGATAATTAGAAACATTAAACGAAGTTCCAAAAATTTCAATATCCATATCCGAAGCTTGTATTTTAAAATTCTGATTTTTTGAGGGTGCTACTTCAAAAAAGGCTTCTCCGTGTAAGAAAATGTTAGGAGTTGTGCTGTTCCTATTATTAATAAAACCAATCTTTGTATTGGCATTGAGTTTTATTTTTGTTCCGTCTGTTAACACCAATCTATATTGTTTATCACTAGGTACCCATAAGCTATAATTGTTCGTTCTTGACTTAGGGTTTTCTTTCGTTGTAATAAAACTTAGTTCATCAGAATTTATTGATATAAACATTTTGTTGTCAGCCAACCATTTATAATCTGATTTTTCAGGAACTTTATAAAACACACCTTTATTAGTTTCTAATAGTATATCGTTTGTGTTATATGGAGTTTGTATGAGATATTCATCAAAATTATCATTGCCGGAAGGGAGTGTTAAAACAATAAATAGACCAATCAATAAAATTGAGAAAAGACCAGTGTAAAATAGGATGTTTTTCAAAGAAAAAGCACTACTCTTTTTATGTAGATTAAGATTTGATTCTTCAATAAGCTCAATATACTTTTGCTGAATAAATTCTTTTGATTTGTCATTATTTGCCCCCATATTGTGTAACAAAAAATTGATCTTTCTATTAAAGAGAAAAAAACCCCAATTTGTACTAAAGGAAAAGTGTTAAAAAAAGATAATATTATTCAAAAAGAAAATTTTGCAGAGGACTTTTTCTTAATTTTTTTAAAGCATTGGTGAGCGTATTTCTAACAGTCTGATATTCCAAACCTAGGGATTCGGCAATTTCCATATTTTTAAAATTTTCATAATACTTTAAGTGGATTACTTGGTTTTCACGTGGGCTCAATTTTTTTAAATAACCATGAAGTTCAGGTATCATTGATTCTTTAGAAAATACTTGTAGGTTTTCACTTAAATTCAGATCAAGTTGTTGGAAATTAAATTTTTCAGATTTTTTTGTTCGAGCAATTTGATTGCGGAAACTTATAAATAAGTATGCTTTGACGTTTTTTACTTTAGCAATAGATTTTCGATGTTGTAAAATATATAGAAATAGATTTTGAATACAATCCTCAACCTCATCAGGGGTCAGATATGTTAAACCGAAATTATAAAGATGTTGATAATTTGTTTCGTAGATACTTCGGAATGAACGCATGTCACCCTTAATGAATTGTCTCCATAACAACTCAAGAGATGACTTCTTTTGCTTGCGTAAATACCTACTTGCCATTCTTTATTGTTTAAAGAAAGTCAGTGTTTTTAGATGTCAAAAATACAATAATTTATAATATATGTGACTTACTATAGCCAATAATAAGTATTTTTGTAATCTCATTTTGTATAATATTAATCAAATCCATATGAATTCATTAAAGCTTACAGTTTTATTACTAGCTGTTAACTTGTTTATTACGTGTGATATAAACAAAAACAATACAGATCAATTATCTATGACAAAAAATCCACTTTTAACTGAATGGGAAACACCATTTGGAGTGCCACCATTTAACGCAATTAAAAACAAGCATTACCTTCCTGCTATAAAAGAAGGTATAAATAGTCATCAAAAAGAGATTGATGTCATTGTAAATAACAAAGAAGAGCCAAATTTTGTCAACATTATCGAAGCCATAGAACTTAGTGGTGTGTCATTAAAAAGAGCACGAAATGTCTTTAATGCCGTAAATGCAGCTCATACAAATGATACTTTAAAAGCAACTGCCAAAGAAATTGCTCCATTATTAGCATCACATAGGGAT
>JBDLIN010000131.1:0-10705 GCA_039714835.1 Bacteroidota bacterium
AGGTAAATTATCTCTTTTTACTAAACCCCCTTTATTTCGATCTGGAAAATATCTCCGTTCTGCAGGATAGAATTTCAGTGTTTTTACAAAATCTATTGCAACTGAGTCTACATAATTCCCTAATCCTTTAACAATTTCTGAGCAGATAACATTACCAGTAGAATCAATTATAACTTTAGCATATATAACTTTTGAAAAATTGACAGAATCAACCAAAGAATCAAATTCAGCTTGGATTTCTTCAATTGGTTTAACTAATTCTGGATTCTTATCTAAGTATTGATGCCCCATTATATCAAATATTAAATCTGTATATTTTGCACATTCTGACCTTTTTTTTTCAGTTAAGAACCTATGAATTTTCCACCCACAATTCGCGATTTCACACCCCACACCAAGATGACCGCAATTATTTTCAAGCATTAACACTTCGCAATCTAATGCATCTGCTAATTCTAGCGCAGGAGCTGGATGAACTAACATATCGTTTTGACTAAGGATTAGAAAAACCTCTGTTCTAATATGCTTTGCAGTCTCTACAACAGAGTTATTAAAATCCTTGTAAATATTATGTGTCATCATTGCTTGGAGTTGAGCTAAGTGATTATCAATTGTGAACGTTTTTGAAGGTTCTCGTTTCTTAATTTTTTCATCTATAAATGATTCAAAATTATCATGATTGATATTTTCAATTATATATTCAGGAGTTCTAACAAATAGTTGATTGATATAATTTATCATGACATTAACGAAAGTGTCATCGGCCCCAAATTCTCGATAAGAATCAATCATCTTTTTTCTGAATTCCATTACCAATTTATCATATGTCGATCTTCTTGGAGAGGCAACATAAGCCACAGCTTTATCGATGAAATTTGGATAAGTCACAATCCATTGGAGTGCCTGCATACTTCCCATTGAACCGCCAATAATAGCGTGAATATGCTTAAAACCGAAAACCTCTGTTAACATTTTATATTGTGAATTTATCATATCATCAATTGTAATCTTCGGAAATTCCATTCCTTTCTGCGATTCTGAATTTGATGGAGAAGTTGAAACTCCATTTCCCAATGCATCAATTGCAATAACGAAAAATTTGGTGTCATCAACGAGCTTATCTTTACCGTATTGACCAGCAATATGTTTTGGTCCAATTAAACCTGCAATAGCTCCTGAAGTCCCTCCAAACCAAGTAGGATAAATCACAATATTTGACGAATCAGAATTTAGTTCTCCAAAAGTTCGATATCCTATTTTACATTCATTGAGAGTTTTCCCGCTAATTAATTCCAAATCCCCTAATTCAGCAAATAATTGTTCTGATTGTGAAAAAGTGGTTATTGAAATAAATGATAAGATTAGCAAAACGATTAATTTTTGCATAATAGTCTCTAAAATATTTAATGGGATGAAATAGTGCTAAATTATATAAGCAATATATATATACACAAATGGAGATGAAAATATCAGAGAATCAAATCTGTCTAAAATTCCACCGTGACCAGGTATAATGTTTGAGGAATCCTTTACTCCTGTATCTCTCTTTAACAGACTTTCAACCAAATCCCCAATTTGTCCGAATAATCCAATTATTATTCCTAATACGATTGCATCTACTAAAGTCAAAAATTGCAATATAAAGAATTTTAATACGATAATAGTGACAATAGCAAAGACAAAACCTGCAATTGCTCCTTCCCAACTTTTGTTAGGACTAACGCGTGGAAATAATTTATTCTTTCCAAAAGCAGAGCCTAAAAAATATGCTGCTGAATCAGTAACCCAAAGAGTTATGAATATTGAAATAATTAGGAGTCCCCCATTTGAGTATTGTAAAGTACCAGCAAAATATTCTCTAATGGAAACTATTGTAGAGGAAAACAATCCAATATAGATTATCCCTAATAATGTTGATCCCACATTTCTTAATGCTGATCCTTTGTCTCTAAATAATTCATGAATAAGTATTAAAATCATTGATAATAGGACAATAAGCTGTAAATCACTGAATCTGAAATAAGCATTTAGAATAAGTGCTGCGACTGTTAATGAACCAAAAACTAAATTAACACTCTCTCCTTTGTTATTGGACATATCGGAAAATTCTTTAAACGAGAAAAGACCAATAGCTAACACCAGAACAAGAAATGGAATTTCACCCCAATATGATAATCCCAACAGAAATGGGATAGATAATACTGCTACTAAAATTCGAGTAGTTCTGTTATTCATTAATCTGTTCTGTTAATATCATTGACTATAGCGATTGCATCTTGTGCATCTGTTTTTTTAACTAAAACTTTAATCACTGACAGATCCCCAATCACAGGGAAGTTATGATCATTTTGATTTAGGATTAAAGTTTCAATACCGGCACTCTCGAGATTTGTTTTAAGCATATTTGCCTCAAGATCCTCAGCGCAACTGTAAACAATAACCCAGTCATCAGGATGAATTAAATTACCTTCAAATTCTTCTTGTGATATTAGTTCACTATTGCAATCAGGACACACAGTTAGGCCATCAACATATTCATATTCACACTTTGGACAGATCATAATGCCTCCTCATTAATATTGGATAATCTATTATAATACTTTTTAACTAAAAACAAAAAAATAAAAAAGATAATTGTCAGTAAAACCAAACTTATAGTATTAAATTGAAATTCTTCATGTGTAACAATTGCAGTATTTAGGAGTTCTTCACTCCCTTCAAAAAAATATACTATAATTGAAATCAAATTATGTATAAAATGAAGTACTATTGGGATTACTATTGAATTAGAAAGATATGCAGCAAATCCAAAATAACTTGCTAGAATAATTAATGCTAAAAATCCATAAGGATTAAAGTGATAAAGAGAAAACACAAGTGAAGAAATAATGATTGCCCAAAGTGGTTTAATTGAAAATTCAAAGCTTTTTTGTACAAATCCTCTAAAGAAGATTTCTTCACATACTCCGGGCACTACAGCAACAACAAGAATAACTAGAATCATTTCAAATATTGATGAGGTGGTTAATATATCACCATAAGCACCAGCAAGAAATCCATCCATTGTATCAAAAAGAAGTTTTAATGAATTAAAAAATGATGAAACCGTTGCTAATTGCTGAATTAAATAGTTTTGGACAATTATGAAATTTTGAATAAGAGGAATGATAATTCCCAAACCTAAGATAAATATTAATATTTCTTTCCAGTTTGGTTTCTTAATTCTCAAAATTGGTGTGATATCAAAATAGACAACCTTTGCGAATATTATTGTTGGAACAAGAATAAAAAGTAACTGCCCAGCCGCAGTGAACAGACGTAAAGCATTCATGTTTGCATCTTTCAGATCGAGACCAAATATTAAAAGGTGAAGAAGTCCCCCACCAAATTGATAAAGTATAAAAACGATTATTAATGAAATAACTGCTGCTATAACGGGAGATATCGTTGGTTCAATTTTAAAATTATTGCTAGTGAAATTTTGATTGTCATTTTCTTTAGTCATAGAGGTGTAAGTTAAATATTCGATTTATGAAATACTATTTCGCCTTCGTTTAATTGTTTAGCTCCAGTGATTAGACTCATTTAATCACACATCACCATATTATTAAGCTTTATCAAGTTCTCCGTTTCGCCTATTGCAATAAGTTTATCACCCTTTTCGATTATTGCACTTGAGCGAGGATTATATATAAATTGACCGTTTGATTTTGATATTCCAACAACCATAATATTAAGTTCTTCTCTCAATGAAGATTCTGCTAAAGTTTTACCAACAAGATCACATGCACTTTCAACTGAAACTTCTTCAAGATGTATATCTACACCTCCACCCATTGCAACACCTTCAATAAAATCGATTACACCTGGTCTTAAAAGAAGTTGGACAAGTCGTTTACCTCCAAGTTCATAGGGTTTAAGTACCCTGTGGGCTCCAGCTCGTTTTAACTTAGATTCAGCACCTTCCTCAATAGCTCTTGCCACAATAAATAAATCTTTATTTAATTCTTTTGCTGAAAGTGTGATAAACACATTTTCAGCATCTGACCTTACTACAGCAGCCAATCCTTTCGCTCGCTTGATGCCAGCTTCCTCAAGTACTTCGTCATTAGCAGCTTCACCATGAATAAAGAGAATATTTTTTTCTATTAACTGTTCTATCTTTGCAGTTTCCTTCTCAATTACCATAAACGGAACTTTATTTTTAGAAAGACTTTCACACACTTCACGTCCCATTCTGCCATATCCACAAACAATATAATGATCTTTTAGTTGATCCAATTGTTTACTCATTCTTCGTCTCCTAAATATTTGTGTTTCTATAATAAGTTGAGCTGCACGTCCGCCCGTGTATGCTATTGTTAATACGCCAGCTAAGATGAGAAAAATTGTAAGTAGTCTGCCTAAATCAGAAAGAGTTCTTACTTCCTTAAAACCTGTTGTTGAAATTGTGATAATAGTCATGTAGAGCGCATCGATAAAACTATATTCTTCAATGAACATATACAAGACTGTCCCCAAAAGTATAATTAGAGTAAGAATTATAAATCCAAAGAATACTTGTTTTAAAAGCTGATTACGCATAGAATCGTTACAAACGTCTGTGAGAAATATCTTATTTATCTACTGAAAGCTTTTGAATAATCATCTTTACTTGTCATTCCCGTCCCGCTCTGGGGGATTATCAGAAATCTGTTGCAAAGTTAAAAGATTCCGGCTTAAAGATTGCCGGAATGACTGATGGTTTATGTTATTCAAAGGTTTCTATTACAAGTATAATAAAAACTTCTTTGAGAATTAACTAATTGAAATTTTTTTTTGAGATAAAAAAACAAACAGTTGCCACGAATTCACGAATTAGTATTTTTTATGGAGAACAAATTTGTTTTGGACAACAATATTGAAATGCAAAGAGATGTCAATTTAATAATCCTCCGGAAGAAAAATCTCCCGGAGGTTAAGAATAATGCGAATAATTTTACTTTTGCAATATCATCTTCATAGTTTGTGTATTTGATCCTGAAGATAATCTATACATATAAATTCCACTAGGTAAATTTGAAGCATCGAAATCAACGCTATAGTTACCAGAACTTAGTTCTTCATCCACTAAAGTTGTAATAACTCTACCCAAAATATCGTACACAGCTAATTTTACATGTCCACTATTTTCTGGAACTGCAAAATTAATTTTAGTGGCTGGATTAAATGGATTTGGGTAATTTTGACTTAACTCTAAAGTCTCTGGTATAAGTTTATCTGTTGGTTCAACGCTTGTAGCTTGATCAGCTTCAACAATAGCTATATATATATCATTCTCCCATACTTCTTTATCTGTACTATAGTTAACCAATACAAATTCAGATTTTCCATCACCGTCCATATCATCAGCAAGATCACCATAATAAATTCTTGGTGTTAAGATAGAAGCACTATCAGCTCCAATTTCAATAGCAGGTTGTGCAAAACAGTCATATGCAATAGATAATTCCCAACTAGTTGAATCAGCTAAATCCCCTTCTCCTTTATATTCAAGGTCAAGGACTTGGCCTCTATGTCCGCCAGCAATCAATAAATTAAGTTTTCCATCTTGGTCAGGATCACCTGCAACCATTCTTCTCATTCCCCCATCTGTCAGAGTACCATTCGGTCTTGTATTAACAGGGGGATGATAAATTTCAACAATATCGTCAGCTGTAATTGCTGCAAGATCCGTAACATTTTCAATTAGGTATATAGTCTCTGCATCTGTACTAGCATGCAACATTTCATTTTTACCATCGCCATTAACATCAACAATGCAGACCCCATCAACAGAGCCATGATCAACGGGTGAAAATATTTTTTCTAGACCATTTTGATACTCATAAGTGTCTGGACCAGTAACTTCAAAAAACCTTATAGTATACATATTCCAAACTAGTTCAATAATATCAGTATTACCATCATTATCTAAATCACCAGTAACAGTACAATAATTAGATCCCCCCTCTGCGTATTGATAACTATATTCTGTTGTCCACTGACCAAATGCAGATAGATCTCCACCGACAACTGAAGCAACTAATACTTCACGTCCTCTTCCGCCAGCCCTTACACCGACAACTAATTCATTCACTCCATCCTTATCAATATCCTCAAGTGTCATGCTATATGGTCTCCAATCGGTCATATCAGGTATATCAAAGTGGGTTTCACTAGTAGATGAGAACGAGCCATCACCGTTTTCTCTACCATACTTATTTTCACCCTGAACACCGTTCCATTCAAAAGTGAAAACTCTTGCTGGATTGGGATCTCCTTCAGAAACAATTGTTGGAAGTCCGATAATAATCTCAACATTACCATTATGATCAGCATCACCAACAGTAACACCAAAATAGCTGTTGCGTTCTGCAGGCATCTTCCAATACCAGACTACTTCATATGTATTATCACCGGTTGCCTCGTACATGAAAACGTAGTTGCTATCTGAGAAGAAATCTGTATAACCAGTTATAAACTCACCCCAGCCATCTTCATCAGTATCGAAACCGGCAACAACTTTTGTATAATCTGAACCAGAATCTGCAGGTCTAAATGGTGCCTCTTTTAAATTCCACACTTCATTCCATACGGTTTGTGAGAAAAGACTTGTGGCAATAAAAAACAGAGTAATTATTAGTAATGTTTTTTTCATAGATACCTCCTATCTATTTTATTATTTTGTTCTGTAATTATTATTGAAAGGAATAATAATTAACTTTGATAATAATAAAATTGTTTGCTATAATCAAATAAGTGTTCTGCAAAAACGAATATTCAGTATAATAATTGAATAAATATCCAGCTCTGACATTCTTTAACTATTTAAAATGAATACTGCACGCTTTGGGGCAGGGTAACCTTCAATTGTTAGAGCAGAGTTATGGGAATCCAGAAAATTCGAGAGCGATTCAAATGTCATCCAATCTGTCTTTCTCTGTTCCTCAAATGTTGTTCTCGAAATATTTATTAAACGTATATTTTTAAACCCAACTTTTTTTAACCACAGTTCAAGTGTGAGTACTGATGGAATAAACCAAACATTTCTCATTTTTGCATATCTGCCTTCCGGGACTAGCACATCACCGAGTTTACCATCTATAACAAGTGTTTCCAAAATCAATTCCCCGTTTGTTCTCATTGAATCTCTCAATTCTATTAAATGATCAAATGGTGAACGGCGATGATAAAAAACTCCCATTGAGAAAACTGTATCAAAATAATTAGTAGCTTGCGGAAATTCTTCCATCTTATAAGGAAGAAGCCAAATTGAATTTTGTTTTGCAAGTCTCTTAATAGCTTCAAACTGATAAAGATTCAATAAGAATGGATCTAATCCTACAACACTCCTTGCACCAGCTCCCAAAACTCGCCAGCTATGATAACCGTTCCCACAGCCAACATCAAGAACATTTCTGTTTTTAAGTGGTTCAATATGATCTTTAATTCTATTCCACTTCCAATCACTTCTCCATTCTGTATCGATAAAGATGTCAAAGATATTATACGGTCCTTTCCTCCATGGATGGAATTCCATTAGCTGATCTTTTAACTCTAATCTCTGTTTTTCAGAACAGTCATTGACATTCCCAATTTGAATGGCATCACTATTTAAGTTAATAACGGATGGAGAAATACTTGGGAAGTTATCAATTGCACTCTGCCATTTATTAATGTCGTTGTTTGTAAAAGCAGTTTCTATAAATTTCTGTATTGAATCTTTAAATGGTGATAGTTTAGTTTGTTCAATATCATCAAAAAAGCCTGAGTAATCGATCATTTTTCTGCTACAATTGAGATAAAATTATAAAGTTGAAACCAAAGATCGGAATGTTTGAAACCAGCCTTCTCTAATCTGTTTAATAATTGTTCAGATGTTTCGGGAATTAAAACATTTTCAAGTGCGTTTCTTTTTTGACTGATTTCAAGTTCACTATAACCCTGCAGTCTCTTGAAATCATAATATCTTTTAATCTGTCTCTCGTTTAATGCACTATCGTTGAAAACTATTTTTTCAGATAAGATCAAAATCCCGCCTTTATTCAAACCATTGTAAATATTCTGTAATATTGTCTCTCTTGAGTCTGGTTCAATAAACTGGAGTGTATAATTAAGAACAACAACTGATGCATTTTCAATTTTCACATTTCTAATATCATCACAGACAAGCTCAATAGGAACTGATGATTTACTTTGCTCCAATAATTGTCTAGATCGTTCAATCATTGCTTCAGAATTATCTACACCAATAACCTTACAGTTTGGATGTGTTAGGCTTTGCTGCATTGAAAGTGCTGAGGCACCTAATGAAGAACCGAGATCATAAAAATTACTATTGGATTTAGCATAGATCTTCGTAAGCATCCCTGTTGTTGAAATTATTGTTGCATAGCCGGGGACAGAGCGGCGAAGCATATCTTCAAAAACATTTGCAACATTTTCATCAAATTTAAAATCAACAATTTTATTTATCGGATTGCTGAAAACATTATCTTTTTTAATCATGATAGTAATTATATTAAATTGAATCTGAAAAATATAAAATATAAAAAGAGCATGTAGAATAATTTATACCACTGAATGGTCAGTGGCGACAGATAATTTGATATTCTTTTAGTGGTGATGAACCCAAACAAATTAGTTAGCATCTTATTATTTTAGTTTGTAAAAAAAAATATTTAGAGGAATAATGAACAGTCAACATAATATCGCAGTAGCAGTAAATAAAAATGATAAAATATGGCCAGGCCATTTTGGGATATCACCACATTATAACATTTACGATAGAGATAAAAATTTAATTGAAAAAAGATTAAATCCTCATGGTGCTGGAAATTCAAGTCATGGACATGATCATGATGATGACCAGCCAAAATTTATAAAGGAAGTTTTACATGACTGCAATGTATTTATAGGAAAACGAATGGGTGACAAGAGTAAATTGATGTTGGCTGAAAAGCTTGGGATTACTACCATTCTTACTAAACAGCCTGATCCGGAAAAAGCTTTGGAAGAGTATTTGAAATGAAATTATTGATTATTTATGCTCATAAATTTGGATATAAAACAAGTAAAAAGGGTTTTGAAGAAGTTGAAAGTCTAACTGAAGAGAAAGAGTTTCAAAATTGTTTGGTTGGTTTTATCCATTTTGAAGAAAAAGATGAAGAGAATTTATCTGCTGTTGAAACTAAAATGATAAAACAATTAAAGTGGGCAGCAAGAAAAAATGAAACAAATAAAATTATCCTACATTCATTTGCACATTTATCACCAAGCAAAGGTTCACCAGAAAAAACAAAAGAATTATTTGACAGTGCGGAGACTCGACTAGTAAATGCTGATTATGAAGTCTCTCAAACTCCATTTGGGTACTTCCTGGATTTGGATGTAAATGCGCCGGGTCATTCATTTGCAAGATTATTCAAAGAGTTTTAGCGAGTTGGACTTAATAAATGGAAAATGAAAAAAGGAATTTCTTTGCTTTTATCTGGCATGCATTCTGGTTGGCACTGGCACAAACATTCGCAGATAAAAATACAGTACTGCCTGGATTAATTCTTTTGGCAGGTGGCAGTCAATTTGAAATTGGATTATTGACATCCATCATGATTGGAATTCCGCTTATATCCCAATTGCTTTTCGCAAGTTATTTAACTAAAAAGCCACTCAAAAAATATTTTCTCCTTTTTGGAATTTATGTAAGGGTTTTTGCTTTTATTGGAGTAGTTATAAGTTTATCTTCTCTTGAATCATCAAGTCCACAACTTATAATTTACTCAGTTTTTGCTTGGATGTTTCTTTTTTCAATCAGCGGCGCATTTGCAGGAGTTTCTTACACTGATATACTTGGTAAAAGTATAAGTGGAGAAACTCGGAAACGATTTTTTGTTTCTCGACAATTTCTCAGCAGTATTGGAGTATTGATCTCTGCTTTAGTAGTTAGATTCATTCTTCGTCAATTAGAATATCCTCAAAACTATATTATAATGTTCTCAGCAGCGAGTGCTCTTTTATTTATTGCAACTTTTGGATTTTTAATGATCAAAGAGCGTCCATCGGAAATTAAAAAAGGTTCAGAGAATTTTATACATATATTAAAGTCTATTCCAAGCATTATTAAAAATGATAGCAACCTAAGAAATTTGGTTATCAGTGTAAATCTATTAGCTATTTCCTTTACATTGATCCCATTTTATATTTCATTGGTAAAAACTAATTATAGCTTAGATGAAACAACTATAGGAAATTTTCTTCTATTCCAAATAATCGGGATGATCATTTCAAACCTTTTCTGGATGAGAATAACAAAGTCAAAGGGTTTTAAGGGAATTTTTAAAATGACGATCATTCTTTATGCACTTCTTCCAATTGTTGCATTAATCTTCTCTGAATTTATTCCAATTGAATATTTTGGTGTTGTATTTCTAGTTGTTGGAGCATCGATTAGTGCTTATAAGATCTCCGGTGAAAGCATTTTGATTGAAATTTCAAATGAGAATAATCGTCCTTTATATTCCGGAATTTATGGAACCTTTAATTTGACTATGGTAATATTCCCATTGATTATTGGCTTACTTTTAGCAAAACTCGGATTTTATCCAATTTTCATATTGAGCAGTTTATTGACAATATCAGCGCTCTTCTTTTTAAAAAAATTGAAATGCCCGGTTGATAAATAAGT
>JBDLIN010000132.1:0-10645 GCA_039714835.1 Bacteroidota bacterium
TGGTAGACTTTTATTCAATTGTCCTGTATTGCCAGGTTCATTATAAAGGTCCCAGAATAATATTCGTTCATCATCCTTAAAGCTGTTTAGTATGTCCTTTACATAAGATTCAATGTTTCCCCATTTGGTTGAATCATTTACTATCTGTGTACCAGGAGACTGTATCCAACCAGAGTTATGAACACCAGGAATTGGCTCGGTCTGCTTTCCTGCTTTTGGATTATCATTCCAGCAATCATCGAAAAAGACAAAAATCGTTTTTATCCCTTTGCCGTCAGCAATCTCTAAATAATCATTAATCCTCTGCTTAAATCCTTCTTTGTCTGTTTCCCAAGCAAGATTATGAAGATAAACTCTCATTGCATTGAAACCCAGATCTTTAGCCCAACCAAGCTCCCTGTCGATTGTCTCCGGATCAAACGTATCAGCTTGCCACATCTCTAACTGGTTTATCGCAGTACTTGGAACAAAATTGGCTCCACTTCTCCATCCAGCTTCAATATACCATTTGTCAATTTCTTCTTCTGACCATCTTTTATGATGGTATTCAACTCCACTGCAGCTTAATAATAACATAATAGATATAATACTCAATGTTATAAAAATAGATTCTTTCATTTTGTAGTAAACCTGTATATTGTTGTTGTTTGGTATACTTCCCCAGGTTCCAGAGTAGTTGAAGGGAAATTCGGCTGATTTGGAGTATCTGGGAAGTGCTCAGTTTCTAAACAGAACCCAGTACGATACTCATACGGAATATTTCCCTTGCCAATATTTGAACCATCAAGATAATTCCCAACATAAAATTGAACTCCCGGCTGATCCGTGTATACTTCCATCAAGCGCCCGCTTTGTTCTTCGTAAACTGTGGCCTGAAGTTTAACTTTTCCATCATACTCTTGAAATACGATACAGTGATCGTACCCAATTCCGTTTTTTATCTGCTGATTGCTATCATCAAGATCGTCCCCAATCTTTTTTGCTACTCTAAAATCAAAAGGTGTTTCTGCAACACTTTCAACCGCATCAAGTGGAATTGCTTCATTATCGATGGGAATATATCTATCAGCATTCAACCATAATTCATGGTCTAAAATTTTCTTATTGAAATCCGTTGATAAATTAAAATAACTGTGATTAGTAAGATTCACGTGTGTCTTCTTATCTGTGCTTGCATTATACTCTATTATTAGAGCGTCTTCATCCGTTAAAGTATATATTACTGTTACTTTCAAATTACCTGGATACCCTTCCTCTCCATCCTTGCTGAGATACTCTAATTTTAGTGATACAGCATCATCCCTTTTGATAGGAGTTGCATCCCAAACAACTTTATCGAATCCTTTAATTCCTCCATGCAAATGGTTTTTACCATTATTCTGTGCAAGTTTATATTCGACTCCGTCCAAAGTGAATTTGCCATCAGCAATACGATTTCCATATCGACCAACAATTGCCCCAAAATATGGAGTTGCTTCTATATAACTTTTCAAACTATCGTAACCAAGAACTACATCCTCATAATTCCCATTTTTATCTGGCGTTGTGAGAGATTGAATAATCCCACCATAATTTGTAATACGGACTTTCATACCATTGCGGTTTGAAAGAGTATAAATATCAACTGGTTGAGAATCTGTTGTTATCCCATAAGGTTCCTTAATAATTTCCATTTCTAATTCCTTTATGTTTTCAGAATTACAAGCATTAGCTAATATGATTAAGACTATTAAAATGATATTCAATTCGAATAATTTAATATTCTTTTTGTGTTTTGTGTCACTCATTTTACTTTTAATTCCTTTGTTTTTCAAACCTCCAACGTTTTTATCTCACAAAGTATTTATAAACGTCGGAGGTTTCTTTTATTTAATTTTTATCCATTCTTCCTTGAAAATCACATGTTTAATTGATCTCTTTTTTTCTGATAGTCGATAAGAATATGTCACATGAATCTTACCATCATTAGCTTGAATTACAGATGGATAGGAAAAACTTCCACCTTCTTGATTTTCTAGTTTCTTCTTCCATTTATATGTATCTCCTTCGTCATCAGACAAAGCTGCTGCAAGACTGTATCTACCATCATCAACATCATTATAAATCAACAGCCAATTTCCACTTTCTAATTTAATTATCTCAACACTTGCACCAGGATTTGGAATACCTGACTTGTAAGCATAATCCCATGAATACCCCTCATCAAATGAGTGACTAATCATGATTTTTCCAGGTTCATCACCATCATCGCGCATATAAGCGTCAATGGTACCATCATTTTTAACTACAAGACTAGGTTGATTTAATCCGCGTCCAACAATTGGCAGACTGCTTTTCCATGTCCTGCCATCATCTTCTGAAATTGCAATCAATCCGAAGTTAAATCCGTCGGAGTAAAGAGGCAGAAGAATTTTCCCGCTTTCTAAAATAGTTGGATGGGTTCTTGTCATCCAACCGGTTTCTCTTTTCTTCGGATCTTTTGCTGCTTCAATTAACATCTCTTCATAAGGTAGTGCATACTCAGCCCATGCAAGGTCTTCTCTACCATACTCTTTAAATTGTTCCTTAACCCTATTTTCAAATTCGACTCCTGGTTTCATAAGAATCACGTCTTGCCATTCCCATTTGGGACAATTATCTGAATTATAATCAACTGAAGTACGAACCTTGAGTAGCGATGTCTCCCATCGGTTTGAACGAACTGCAATCCATACTAGGAATAATTTATTACTATTATTCATAAAAAGAATTGGATTACAATCTGGTTGACCTGGTGTATCAGCCATTAGAAAAGGCTCTGACCATTCAGATTCACCGTTCTTGAGGCGAGAGCCATTAATTACTACATCGTTAGCAGTACGTTCACCACTTCCTTGAAACCAGCAAGTTAAAAAATCACCATTTGGTAATTCAACAATACTACTTGAATGAACATGCTGTTCTTGAAATGGAAATATTAGTGAACTTTCTATTTTTGCTTGTCCCAATAATAAATGAGATAAAGCTAATACTATTATTAAGATTAGACCTTTCATTGTAGAATCCTATTTTAAGTTTTTAATTTTAATCCATTCTTCATCAAAAGCAACATGCTTTATTGATTTTCTTTCCCCAGTTAAAAAATATGAATAAGTTAAATGTATCTTGCCATCTTTTGATTGAATCACAGAAGGATAATGGAAACTTTCACCTTTTGAATTCTCCAAATGTTTTTTCCATTTCCAAGTTATTCCTTCATCTTCTGATAAAGCAGCTGCAAGACTATATCTTCCATCTTCAACATCGTTATATATTAACAGCCAGTTTCCACTTTGCAATTTCATTGCTTCAATACTTGCTCCTGGATTAGGTATTTCTGCATCTTTTGCAAAACTCCATGAATTTCCTTTATCTGTTGATTCTGCAATCATTATTCTACCAGGTTCGTCACCACTATCTCGCATAAATGCAGTAATTGTTCCATCTTTCTTTTGAATAAAGCTTGGCTGAATATTTCCCTTTCCTACTATCGGTAAACTACCATACCAATTTCTACCGTTATCATCAGAAATTGCAGCTATTGAAACGTTATAACCATCAGAATAAAGTGGTAGAAGGATTTTACCATTCTCTAAAATTAGTGGATGAATTCTAGTCATCCAGCCGGTTTCTCTTCTCTTAGGTTTCTTTGATGCTTCAATGATCATACTTTCATATTCATGGGCATATTCTGCCCATGCAAACTCCGTACTTTGATTCTCTCTAAATTTTCTTTCAATCTCCTTAGCAAATTCATTCCCTGGTTTAAGCAAGATCACATCTTGCCAATTCCAATTTGGAGCATCTGCATTATCATAGTCAGTTGAGGTACGAAACTTAAGAAGTGATGTTTCCCATCTGTTAGCTTGAACAACAATCCACACAAGAAATAACTTGTTTTCTTTGTTTAAAAATAACACTGGATTGCAATCTGGCTGTCCTGGAGTATCTGCCATAGTAAAAACATTATTCCATTTACTTTCACCTTTTTTCAATCTGGCTCCCCTTATTGCAACATCGTTTGCAGTGCGTTCACCACTTCCTTGGAACCAACAGCTTAAAAGATCACCATTAGGTAGCTCTACTATACTGCTGCCATGAACATGTTGCTCTTGTGAAGGGAAAATCAGTTCATTAAGAAGTTCTTGTTGAGCAAGTAGATTTGCCACTAAAAACAATAAAATTACAACAGTTAATATCTTTTTCATATATCTGCTCTTTTTACTAATCAATTCATTGTAAATTTTTCATGAATTTTACTTTTTATAAAATCATCCAATATTATGGGCTTGTTTGTTTTTGATGATTCATATATAGCTAGAACAATGGCTAAAGCTTTAAGGCTCTCTTCACCAGAAACTGGTGGAATTTCATTCTTTTCAATTGCTTTTGCAATAGCATCAAATTGATCTTTATGAGGATGAATTGAAAAACCAGCAAGCGGACTACTGGAACCCATTCCAACCTGAATATCTTCATTATTGTTTTCTTTATTATCTTCGCTATTAGCTAATTGAATGTCAACAGAATTATTATCAATCGTTGCACTACCATTTTCACCATGAAGTTCAAGGCGTCTTGATTGACTAGGCTGCACAGATGTTGAACCTTCTATAACACCAACAGCGCCACTTTTAAAACGGAGTGTAGCTACCGCATTATCCTCCCCTTCTAATCTTTCATGAGTAAATGTCCCAATCTGACCATAGATTGATTCAACCCCACCCATAATCCATTGCAATAGATCAATTGTATGAATAGATTGGTTGATCAATACACCACCGCCATCTAATTTCAATGTTCCTCGCCAGCCTCCACTATCATAATATTCCTGTGAACGAAACCATTTTATATATGCATCACCCATAAATAATTTTCCAATGATGTTGTCATCCAGTTTCTGTTTTAGATCTTGGATTTGTAACATAAACCGACTTTGGAAAATAACAGCTAGTTGAACTCCCTCTTCTTTACAAATATTTATTAATTGTTTTGCACGTTCTAAGGTTACTTCAATTGGTTTTTCGACAACAACATGTTTACCTGCTTTAGCTGCTTTTTCACCATAGTCTAAATGGTTACCACTTGGTGTACATATAGATACTGCGTCGATGTCAGGATTAGAAATAAATTGTTCCCAATCAGATTCCCATTTAATTTTATACTTTTCCCCAAATGTGCTTGCATTTTTTTCATTACGGCTGAACGCAGATACAAGTTCTGTATTCTGTGATTCCATAATGGCTTGTGCATGAATATCAGCTATTACTCCACAACCAACAATACCGATTTTAAGTTTATTCTTTGTCACAATTTTTCTCCAATTAATTAAACTTATAGAACTTTCCCAAAGTACTATTATTTCTAAAAAATAATTCTATAGATCCCGTTTACATAATCATCCGTTTTTATAATTATTTTTTGGTATTTAGAATTATAATTCCAATTGCTTGTACTATCCAATATTTCTTTATCCAATTCAATACTAATTGGTTTTGTAGAAGAATGGATATTTAATATATGTGGTATCTTGCTTCCATCTAGCTTTATATCCAGACCGGAGTCCGAATTATCATAATATATATCTGTTTTATTTTTACTATCCGGATGATAGAACGTAAAACTATTATAAGTAGAAGGATATATAAGTATTGTTGTATAACCTTCAGAATCCATATCCCCAATTTTTGTGTAATTACGTTTTATATCCATTGGAATAATAGCACCTTCTTTAATGAATACCGGATATTCATCTATTGGGAATTCCATTTCAAAAGATTTATTCCCTTCATATAATTTTTTATCATCAAAGAAATATCTCCACTCACCTTCTGGCAATGAAACAGAATTGATCTTTGAGTCAACATATATTGGTGCAACTAAAAAATCATCACCAAACATATAATGATATTTGCCTTTATCTAAGGGGATTTGAAGACGGCGACTATTATTATGAGCAGTAACGACATAGTGATACATATATGGAATTAATTCAGTATGAAGCCACGAAAATTTTCTAATTACTTCAAGTTCTTCATTAGTTCGTTTCCAAAGTCTTCTCTCGCCATGGCCGCCATTTAGAAACAAACCGCAGAATGTAGAAAACTGTGTCCATCTAATATATAAACGTGGAGGTATCTTGTTTCCAGAAAATCCACCTATATCAGATCCTACGATATTATAACCAAGCTCTGCACTTTCTAATATATGCTCAATTGCCATACTGATTCCTTCAGCTCCTTCCATAACTAGATCATCTGTATCAGCGTTTTGTTCTTCTTCACTTTGAGCCCAAGTATGAGTTTGATCACCGACCCAATTAACCGGAGAAGCATCGAACGGGGAAAAACCTTCTGGATGGATATATTTTCTATCTATTGCTCTTGACAAAGTTATAAACTCTGGATTTTGTATTAGACCATGCTTGTACTCATCTCTATAATAGAAGTCCATATAAGTTCTAGCAGAGATTATTCCTTCATAACTCTTTTTATAAAGAAAAGGGATACCTAGAATTTTTGTCCAGAACAGAGTTGCAGCACCATCAAGTTTCCATCCATCTATACCATAATCAAAAACTGTCTGCTGCATTTCTCTCCACCATTGAACAGCTTTCGGATTAGTATAATCTATGAATCCACCTTTTCCCTTCCACCATTTGTTTTGATTTTCATCTGTTATTATATAACCATTTTCATTTGCTTTGTTATACCAATCTTGCGATTCTTGAATTTTAGTATCCTTACTAAAACTGTTTACCATGGGTGTCATCCAAAGGACAACTCGATAATCATTATCTTGCAACTTCTTAAACCATTTTTCTGGATTAGGATAACGGGATGTGTCTATTTCAAAGTCATTATAGCGAAGAGACCACGGGCTATCAATAAGTATTGTCCTAACTGGAATATCATGCTCTTTATAACCAGTAAGAAGTTCATCAACATATTCTGCAGTGTTTACATCATCTTCCCATAGCCAGCACTCTAAAGCCCATGCTGGAGTTAGAGGAAGTTGTCCATGTCTTTGTGTATTAAATGGAATTCCCCAAAATGGCAGAAACCAATAGAAATATGCAACTATAAGAAGCAGTATAACTAAGATCAATATATTTCTGATCCACTTTTTCATTTTTCAATGCAATAATCTATTAGCTTATTTTTTCTGTTGGTCTTTTCTTAATTATTCTAAAATATGATGTAATTCCAGAGTAGGTAATAAATATAGCACCAATATAAAACAGTAATTTGCTATATTCTTCGTAGATATCATTTTCACTGCTAGCAACATTCGCAATTTCCAAATAATAGTTCAAAGCTAAAATCAACATTAAAAGAGCACCCAAAATTCCCAGTACTGGTAAGATTTTATTAATAGTAAATGTTCTCTTCAGTTCTTCTCTTTCGAATATCTTCACTTTTACAAATGCCATCAGGAATATCCAGAACATCCATGATAGTACTTGCCAGATATTCAAAGTCCTAAAATAGTGAAAGAAAGAAAAGAGTGGACTCCAAAATAAATTCTCTGGTTCATAAAATGGTCTATCGTTATACATCAATACTTTTAGTTTACTTTGATCACGTGTTCTAATGACATTAAGTATTGATTCTTCTTTTTCTGTTGGAGAAAGCCTATGCCAACCTGGTATCTTCAAAGCATTCCAAATTGTGCATACATTTCCATAACCGTGAAAATCCAAACCACCTACCATGATTAAATTATTCGATTTACAGAAATTTTTAATTTTCTTATATAGATTACGATTGTAGGATGTTTCAGTTGCTGAGTTTTCAATTTCAAATCCATCAACTCCTAAATTATTGTAAAAATCCAAAGAATTCCTTTCACCATCGAACCAAT
This sequence comes from Bacteroidota bacterium, assembly GCA_039714835.1. GTDB lineage: Bacteria > Bacteroidota > Ignavibacteria > Ignavibacteriales > Melioribacteraceae > SZUA-22. Next base: position 7,882 of record JBDLIN010000132.1, read on the forward strand.
GATTTACAATTACTACACCACCATTTGAATGGATCGAATCTATTGCAACTGAATCTGCATAACCATGAGAATTGAATTTTCTCTTTAATCCAAGAAGACTCAAATGATTTGAACCGGAGAATTCTTCCCCAGCCATTATTAAAGGTTCAATTGGAAATTTATTATTACGCTGCGCATCTATAAAATCGATAGTTTTATCATGAGTATTATGATCAGTTATAAAAAATGCATCAAATCCATTTCGCTTGTGCCACTTCCATAAATTCTCTTGAGAGATCAATCCATCATGGCTAAATTGTGAGTGGGAATGCGTTGTTACTAGTATATTACTTTCAGTATTATTGATAATTGTATTGCTTGGAAGGTAAATACTAAGAAAAATAATAACTATAAAAACAGTAAACCACAAACCAATTACTAACGGTAAATTCACTAATTGAGAAAGAATAAATTTTTTCTTTAGAAATTTTTCTTTTTGAAAAAATATCTTTCCTAATGAATAAAAGAAAAAAATTATTAGAAGCCAGTACAAGCTGTATTGCAATTCCTCAATACCATAAACTCCCCTATTAAAGAAAAGTAAATGACCAAAGAAAGGTTCTAATAAAATTCTCCAAACTGAAATACGAATATCGTAATCAGACAATGTTTCCAAAGTAAGCGCATCAACAATGTTGATGGGAAAATGCAACAATGTTGCTGCAACAACAATTAATAAAATGATTACTCCGAGAATATATTTCATATTTTATAACCTTTCACAAACTTAAATTTCTATTAATGAACCTTCTTATTTTGTCTTAAAATCTATTATGGAATCTGATATTACCATCATGGATACCATTTGTTACAAGTGCAAGTGTAAATATGAATAAAACTAAAATGATCGCAGCAGAGACCCAATATTTCCACGATTCTAATTCTGTCATTTCATTCCCTAAATTATATTGCTCTTTTCTTTTGATATATAACAGAATTATAACGATTGGGAGAAAGATCCAATAAGTTGTGACACTGTTTCCCCAAAATGATTCAACATAGAAGTAACCAGTACGAATATTTCCAAAAATCGTATATAGTAAAGAATAAAGAAGAAGTAGAAGTATTCCCCAGCTTCGACTAATATCACTTAATTCAATTTTCTTCCAGACATAGATTGATAGGACTGTGAATAGAATAAGTATCAACCATACTTTTAGCTGAATGCTTCCAGCAAATTGAACTGCATTAGAAATATTCAATCTTTCAGCAAGTTCAATTATTTTTTTACTATCAAAACTCTGAAATATATTTATTGCAGGAATTACAAAAACTAGTGTAATTAATGATATCCAATTTATCTTTTTATTTGGTTCAATTTTTTCAGACCAATTACTTGATATAACACCATATGCCATTCCTATACCACCTAACAGTCCTAAAGTAAATTCCATTACATTCCACCAATTATATGAAATGCCGCTTATGTGACCCAGAGTCTGGAAGAAATTTCCTAAAGCAAATCCAAAACCTCCACCAAGTCCAGAATAGATAGCTACTCTAAGTGCATTTATATTTTCAGTTCTGTATGCATACCAGGCTAAAGCTGAAGCTGAACCAAGACATATTGACCAGAATTCATCTCTTGGTGGTGTCATCAACCACTCCATCTCAGTAATGAAAAACCAATAAGCTAGATTTCCGATTACAAACATTTCAAGAAGTAATCTAAGCCAGTCTGGTTTTTTATTTTCATCTGAGCTTAGACCAAGTCCAAACAATCCTCCACCGATAAAGCCATATAATCCACCGACTATAAAAAGAGAGATGAAACCATAAGCTGAATTAAAAACTTCAGGAGAGCGACAGTAACCAACAAGTATCCCATAGCTCATTATTCCACCCATACCCCAGCCTATTGCAGCAAGTAATGCTAAAACGGGAGCACGCTTGATCCAATCTTCTCTTCCGATTGCAAGAAGTAAAGCCAATGCTCCCATACTCCCAGCCCATGATGCTCCCCACCAATGACCAAAATGACCTCTAATTGCCCAGCCTAATCCAAGAGTTAGACCAGTAATTAACATAATTAACCATTTAGACATTTTAAATTCCTTTCTTTTATTAGTTTATTTTCACAAATATTCTTGAACGCGGTTTAAGATTTAGAGTAATATTATTTCCACTATGATTAAACTCTCCCCCAGTTAAACCATTTATTAACTTTGCGTTAACTATTTTATCTGAAGTAAAACTTATCGTAGTTTCTGTCTTATTGTAGTTATGGAATATCCATCCCAAATTACCAATTGGTTGAATTACTACTCTTGAAGGTGCATCAAGATGAATATTCAATCCAGAGTTGAATGATTCTCGAATTTTATTAGTCCATGATCTTGGTAAATCGAGTAATCCCAATTGTCTTGGACATAGTAATACTTCTCCTACTTTATCAAAATCTTTTTGTGAAAATGTGTGCGTATTCAAAGTATATATACTCGTTTCAGTATTCTTAGATCTTATCAAAAATGGTATCTTATTTTTCCCCGCTGCTGTAAGTATTATTTCTGCATCTTTTACTGAAATCTTTGATTCTAAATCCAATTCTTTTTCTAACTTAACGTAAGAATTATTTTCAACTATATGTGTTGCTTTTTGATGTTTTACAACTATTGGATATTCAACTCCTGCTAACTCTGCTAGCTTTTCACCATTTACTGCATTCGCTAAAAATCCGGTTGTAAATATTATTGTTGATCCTTTAGCTAGTGAATTTTCAACTTTC
>JBDLIN010000133.1:0-10644 GCA_039714835.1 Bacteroidota bacterium
CAGTAGCACTATCCAAATGTACATCCATCTGCGGATAAGGAATTTTAATTCCAGCATCTTTCAATAGTTTGTTTATATATAAAAGCACTTCACTTCTGATGAATAACCATTCAATACTATTTGGAATCCAGAAACGGAAAGTGAAGTTTAAAGTTCTCTCATCATGTCCTTCAAATAAAATGTAGGAAGGAGGTTCCTTGAGTACATCTTCACGATTAGCAATAGAATATCTCATCAATTCCATTACTTGTTCCGGATCTGCTCCAAATTCTACACCGATTTTTATTTCTATCCTTTTGTTTTTATTGGAGAGTGTCCAATTTGTAACTCTGCCAGAAATCAGATCAGCGTTTGGTACTATTTCTTCTGAACCGTCAAAACTTTCGATTATACTTGAGCGAATACCAATGCGCTTAACAACTCCAATTAAATTATGAATACTGATTATATCACCAACTTGGATGGGTCTTTCAAATAGTAATATGAGTCCAGATATAAAATTGTTAACAATATTTTGCAGACCAAAACCAATACCAACACCAAGTGCACCAGCAACAATAGCAAATTTTGAAAGATCAAATCCTACAGCTAACAAAGCAAAAATAAATCCAAGTGTAATTATCGTATAGTTTACCATTAATGAAATTGCAGCGGGAACACCACGGGGTAGACTGATTCTTGGTAGAATGTCGCCATCAAGGAAAAACCGGATAAATCGTGAAAGTTTTACTGCCACCCAAATTGCGAGGAAAAAAAGTATGATTGAACCAACACTTATACTAGTTTCACCTACTTCCCATGAAGTTTCAAAAAAATCAACTAATAATATTTTAAAAGTGTCATATAACTCAAATCCCTTTAGTACGTAAAATAGCCAGATAATATATGCTACTAGTTTCGCTACTTTTAAAATTGTTACAAGTATAACTCTATGCTGGTTTTTAACTGTCAGAAACAGATTAGCTAATTTTGTTTTAAGTAATATTGTAAATAATACAACGAAGACTTGATAGGCAATGGTTATGATCAGAGAAATATAGATAGTACTCATAACACCATTCAAGACTAATCTTGAGAGTAGTGTACTGCCAATAAAGTTCGCCAAGAGTGTCAATGATAGAACAGCAATCAATGATTTTGATATTAGTTTTATGAGTTTTAAAGCACTTCTTCTTTTATCAGGAACTTTAGATTCTGGTATTAGTATAATCCAAATCATTGCGATAATTGTTAATAATATTAATGCTATTACAACAACTCTTTGGTTAGCGCTATTGGTAGAGAGAAGTTCAAGTATTCTTTGAAATAAAAAGATAGAAGTGACAAAGTATAAAGGTCCTCTCGATACTTTTGCCACAAAAACCGGGAACAATGTTAGTAAAGGAATAATTAACAGTATATTAAAAAATTCAGTTATAAATCTCGGTGCTAATGGAAAGAACAAACCTTCGAAGAATAATGTAATTAAAATTGAAATGGATAATGGTTTCTTCAGTAAATTTAAAGGATTAAATTCATTTTGATCGTCTATAAACTCATCAGAATTTGCTTTTGCAAATCTGTTTAAATATATAACAAATACTAATACAATAATAAAAAACAAACCATAAATCGGGAATTGAGAACTGTAGAGTTCGTAGAATTCTTGAAATGAATTGTTCATATTTTCGACTGCAATATCCCATCTTTGTGCAAATGTTGTAGTATCTTTAACATCAGTAAGAGCTTCCCAGATTGGCGGGGAATCAAGGGAGAAAAGCATAGACTTTTTGTTTGTTTTTACATCTACAATTATGGATAATTTCTCTTTAGCGGAAATTTCCTCTGAAGAGATCTGATCTCTAAGCTTAAGAATGCTATTTAATGTATTGAATATAGATTTGTCAACATTCTTTATATCTCTGTCAAGTTCATTTAGTCTATTAATGATAGCTTTAGGAGCTTTCTCCTTTTTAGCATTGTCATACGTAAGATCCCAGATAGTCCTATAATCCTGCAGTTTATCCTGGGCTTTACTTAATTCCTCTGCACCACTTTCAAGCGTAGTTTTATAATCTAATAAATTGCTTAAAAATGAATCCCATTTTTTTTCATAATCTTCAATTTTCTTTATTGGAAGAGAATTAAAAAACTCCGGCGTTGATTCCTTTTTAAGGGATTCATTTTCTTTTAATAATTTTTGAAATTGTTTGTCTAATTCTTCAAGTGGTGTAGCGGGGATTTTTAGAGCTTCTAATTCTTTGAGAACCGTATAAGCTTCTTCAACTTTTTGAGGGATTTCTATAACTGGGACAGCTGTTAACTCTTCTGTTTTTCCTTCAAGAGGTTGCTCAGCTTCTTTTTCTGTTTGTGAATAGCTAGTATTCCAATTGAAGATGGAAAAAATAAATAAAAGAAAAAATATGTGATGTCTTATGTTTTTATATGTCATACTATATGCTTGGATAGTTTGAAAAACTTGTTGTATTATCTTTTATATCAGTTTGATAATTTTCTTTACCAGACTTTCAAATTTAGTCTTAACTAATTCAGCTGTTTCCATTACTTCTTGGTGTGATAGTTTATTGGGGGAGATTCCAGCAGCATAATTTGTTATGCATGATATGGCTCCGACTTCCATACCAAGTGTTGAAGCAAAAACAGCTTCATGGACTGTGGACATTCCAACAGCATCACCTCCAAGTTTATCTACCATTTTAATTTCTGCTGGGGTTTCATAACTTGGTCCAGTTCCGTACCAATAAACACCTTCTTTAAGAAATACATTTTCTTCTAAAGATGCTTTCCTAATTACGTCATTAATATTTTTTGATGGGAAATTTAAAAAGTCAGAACGATTATTTTCAGAAGCTAATCCAATAAGTTCAGTTAATTCCTTTTTTATATTGAATGAATTCATTGATGTTATCAACATTAGATCAGCCGGTTTTAGATTTGGATTTAATCCTCCAGCAGCGTTTGTTAATAAAATCTTCTTACATCCTAATCTATTTGCGATAAATACGGGGAGTACGCATTCATCAATTTTATATCCCTCATATGGGTGAATCCTACCCTGAAATATGAGTAGACTTTTATCATGAAGTTTTGCAAAATGAATGAATCCTTTATGTCCTTCAACTGTTGACTGTGGATAATTATTTAGTGTACTAGTAGAAATGGATTTAATTATTTCTGTTCTTTCAGCAAAATCACCGAGCCCGCTGCCGAGAATAAGTGCAATATCCGGATCAAATGGTTTTTGAGAATTAATTTCATCCAAAAGGTTCTTATATTTGAAATCAAGGTCTATCATTTCTACTCTATATAAATCAAAAAAGTATTCCTGCTAAAGTTGCAGTCATTAAGGTTGCTAATGTTCCACCTAGAACAGCTTTCAATCCAAGTTCAGCTAAGTTTTTTCTTTGGTTTGGAGCTATAGGACTAATACCACCAATCTGAATTGCAATCGAACTAAAATTTGCAAATCCACATAATGCATAAGTTGCCATTAAAATAGCTTTTTCATTTGTCAACTCACCAAGTTTGATTAAACTGCTCATATCAGAATATGCAACAAATTCATTGAGGATGACTTTAGTTCCCACTAAGCTGCCAAACTCCATCGCACTTTCCCAAGGGACACCGATAGCGGCAGCTAAAAATTGAAGTACAAAGCCAAGTATAAATTGAAGATTTAAAGGTTGTCCATATTCATTTATTAAAAATGAATTTATCCCAACTAAGTCACCTAATCCAATGAAAAGATAATTTGCTAAAGCAATCAAAGCGATGAATGCAATAAGCATAGCACCAACGTTTAGAGCCAGCTGAACACCATCGCTTGCACCGATTGCAGCAGCTTCAATAGGATTTGATGCAGTCTTTTCCACTTGAACTTTCACAGTTCCTTTTGTCTCTGGTTCTTCAGTTTCTGGAAAAATTATTTTTGAAATTACAAGAGCAGCCGGTGCAGCCATAACACTTGCACCAAGCAGATGAGTTGCAAACATTAACTGACCTTCTTCAAGAGATATACCCATAGTTTCAGCAAATGAATAGCCAAGCATTTGAATGTATGCAGCCATCACACTTCCGGCAATCGTTGCCATTCCTCCGGTCATTATTGTTAATAGTTCACTTTTTGTTAATCCTTTTAGGAATGGTTTGATCATCAATGGAGCTTCTGTTTGACCGACAAATATATTGGCAGAAACTGAAAGTGATTCTGCTCCACTAGTACCCATCGCTTTAGACATTATCCACGCCATACCTTGAACGATTTTTTGCATTATTCCTAGATGATATAATACAGCCATCAAACTTGCAAAAAATATTATAACAGGTAGCACTTGAAAAGCGAAAATCATACCCATACTGCCTTCATTTCCGGGTGAAATACCAAGTGAACCAAAAACAAAAGTTGAACCTTCACTCGTAAAATTGAGTATTAGAACAAACACACTACTTACTGCTCTAAATGCTTCTTTAATCCATCCTAAAGGGGCAAAGAACGAGCCTAACAATTCACCTTTTATGATAAAAATTGCTACTACAAATTGTAGACTTAGACCAATTGTTACTAGTCTCCAATTAACTTTTTTCTTGTTGTTTGAAAATAAGTAAGCGATTCCGATTAATAGAGAGATTCCGAAAAGGCCTCTAAGTAAAGCGATTAAATCCATAACTCCTCAGCTAATTAGGTTTATAGTGATGTTTACGGCATCTTGCTTCATAGCTGTCTATTGCACCAACAACAACTCTTTCTGTTGATGAAATTTTTCTTTGAGTCATATTTGCTGGATTTCCGCAAACAACACATACTGCGAGAGTTTTAGTAATATATTCAGCAGAGGCAAGTAGTTGGGGTATAGGTTCAAATGGTTCACCACGATAATCCATATCCAAACCTGCAACTATAACTCTCTTACCTTGTTCAGATAATTCATTACAAACTTCAACAAGTGAGTTGTCAAAGAACTGCGCTTCATCAATACCAACAACTTGTGCAGATTTAGCCAATCTAAGAATATCCTTAGGGAAATCGACTATTGTCGAAGGGAGAGATTGATCACTATGAGATACAATTTGGTCAGATGAATATCGATCATCTATTTTAGGTTTGTAAATTTGAACATTTAGTTTAGCAATTTGTGATCGACGTAATCTTCGGATCAGTTCTTCTGTTTTCCCGCTAAACATACAACCCGAAATAACTTCGATCCAACCAACATTTTTTGGTACAGAGTGTGGTGCAAAATCTACCATATTCTTGCCCCTATTTTTTTTATTTATTATTTAATTGATCATCTCCGAATGAAAAGGGGATAAGTTCTTTAATCTTAAAAACTTTTTCCTCTTCCTTTCCATTAGTTATTACCACATCAAGGTTTTCACCACAAAGTTCTAAAAGTACTTGTCTACATGCTCCGCAAGGAGGGATAAAGTCATTACTGTCAGAAGCAACGGCAATTGCTTTAAATTCCTTTTGCCTATCTAATTTTGCAGCAAATGCGGCAGTTCTTTCTGCACAAATCGTTAATCCGTAAGAAGCATTTTCAATATTTGCTCCTTGATAAACATTCCCATCTTTGGTTAGCAAAGCTGCACCAACTCTAAAATTTGAGTATGGCGAGTATGACAATTCCTTTGCTTTTTTTGCTTGAGCGGCTAAATCTCTATAATCCATATATCCATAGTGAAATTAACTTTTAAAATACTTTTTAATTAAATAAATACAAATAAATTTTTACTACCATCTGGTTGAATATTTTCTAGCAAATATGAAAAAGTATATTAGTTGAAACTCATAAATGATCTGTAAGAATAACATTTCAAATGGATTAAATCTATATCCGAAATTTCTTTGAAAAGAATTTATTAAAAATAGATCCAGCATTATTTTAAGGAAAACTGGTAGTATAAAGACAGAACTAATGAATGTTAACAAAGCACTGACTACTAAAACAATATTTATTAGATGCCAAATTCCAAGAATTATCTTGTTCATTAATGAATAATGAAGTGAAGTAGAAGTATGACGCAGTTTTTGTTTTACATATTCTGCATAAGATGATTTAGTGTTACTGTACACAAAAGCATTAGGAGTTGAACAGAGACCTATCTTCAAATTGTGTTTAACCGCTTCTCTCAGTAAAAGATCATCATCACCGCTTAAAGTTTCAGTAGTATTTTTGTAACCACTGATTTTTTCAAATGCAGATTTTGTGAATCCAAAACTTCTAGCAGATGCCGAATAGGGGAATCCTAACTTAGCAAGTGCGAACATAATTATTTGGGATCTCAAATTTTCAAAACTGCTTATTTTATTTATAATAGAATTTGTTTGAAAGAAGGGAGCTATTCCAAAAACAAAATCATTACCGCTGTTAAAACTTTTGGCCATTGCTTTCAACCAATTTGCAGAAGGGAGGCAGTCTGCATCAGTTATAACAATATATGGATTCGATGAATACTTTATTCCTATATCTAAAGCTCCCTTTTTCGCATCATATGTTTTGTCATATGCTTTTATAACTTGAAATTCTGGTGAATCTGCGGTTGACAATTTAGCCGCTTCAAATGTGTTATCAGTTGAATTATCATCAACAATTATAACCTCGAACAATTTTGAGTCGTAGCTCTGTTGTTTAAGTGCAGATATTAAATTGGGAATATTCTCTTCTTCATTTTTTGCAGCGACTATAACAGAAAGTTTTAACTCACTAGGAGTGATCTTTTGAAATTTAAAAAGATTATTAAGAGCAAAATAGATCAACAAAGTGAATATTAAAAAAAGTAACGTAAGTGAAAATATAAATATGAATAGCTGCATATAATAATTTTATTCCTCTTCGTCGATTGTCCATTCTTCAGCTAATTCTTCACTAATACCACTGATGAAGCGTGATGGTTTTGCAAGTGTAAAACCAGAGAATCTATCAAATATATTCATTGGATATGAAACGTAAAGATTTTGTTTCGCTCTAGTAACAGCAACGTACATTAATCTTCGTTCCTCTTCAAGTGATTCGATAGAATCATAAGACTGTGCTGAAGGGAAAAATCCCTCCATTGCGTGCATAACAAATACGGAATGCCATTCAAGCCCCTTAGCAGAGTGAATTGTTGAAAGTGTTAAATATTCATCTTCTTTGTCTTCAGCATTTATGTCAACAATACTATCCTGCGGTGGTTCTAACGCCATGTCAGCTAAAAAATCTCCAGATGAGTCATAATTACTAGATAGATTGATTAAAGCATCCAGATCTTTTTTGCGTTTGTTAAAATCGTCATACTTGTTTTTAAACAGAGGATTATAATAACTTAAAATTAGTTCAATTTTATCTGCTGGAAGCTTGTAATTTTTATTGATATTCAAAACCAATTCAACCAGTTCTAAGATTTTTATATTTGACTTACCATAGGCCAAACTCTTATCATTATCAATAGAATTTAAATCCACATTGGAAAGTTCATCCATTATTAACTGCGCACGTTTTGGCCCAATTCCTTCATGCAATAGAAGAACACGATACCAGCTGACAAAATCCTTTGGATTCATTGAGATTCTCAAGAATGCGAGAACATCTTTTACGTGAGCTGTTTCAACGAATTTCATCCCACCAAATTTTATGAAGGGAATGTTGGCTTTATTCAATTCTATCTCAAGATTAAAAGTATGATGTGAAGCACGGAACAACACAGAAATTTCATTTAATGGAACACCTTCTTCGCGAAATTCAAGAATCCTATCAACAATAAAACGGGATTGCATATTTTCTGTATCTGCAGAAATAATGGCTGGAAGTTCACCATCCTTAATTCTAGTGAAAAGTTCCTTTGGATATTTTTCTACAGCGAAATCTATTATGTGATTAGCAAAACTCAAAATCTCTCGAGTGCTTCGGTAATTCTCCTCTAACATTATTAATTTTGCATTAGGAAATAAAGAGGGGAAGTTAATGATGTTCTTAAAATTAGCACCACGAAATGAATAAATGGATTGCGAATCATCCCCAACAACCATTACATTATTATTATATACTGAAAGTGCTTTTACTATATCAGCTTGAAGTCTATTAGTATCTTGGTATTCATCAACCATTACAAATTTTATATTCGACAGCAAACTTTTTGCTGCACTTTCTTTTTTTGTAAGAAATTCGAGGAGATAGATCAAGAGGTCATCGTAGTCAAGTAGACTGTTATCTCGCTTATACTGATTATATAATTTCTTGATCTGTACTATCTTATCAGAGTATTGTGCAAAGTGAGGATATTCGTTTTCTAGAATTTCATTAATTTCACGTGAAGTGTTAACACTCAAACTTATAACTCGTAAAATAGTCTTTTTGTTAGGAAAGCGTTTTTTTAGTTTCGCAACGTCTAGTTGACCGCGAATAAGATTGATAACATCTTCACTATCTCCTTGATCGAGTATTGTGAATGCAGAATCAATACCGACTGCTTTTGCATAACGACGTAAAGTTAAATTAGCGAATGAATGAAATGTACCCCCATTTATTTTTGAACACCTGCTGTCTAATAGTTGAGCAGCTCTATTCATCATCTCTCTTGATGCTTTTCTTGTAAATGTTAATAGAAGAATAGATTTAGGATCATATCCAAGCTCAATTAATCTGGCTACACGATAGACTAAGGTCCTTGTCTTTCCGGTTCCAGCACCAGCAATTACGAGATAATTCCCATCAACAGCTGATGCTGCTTCAAATTGGGCTTGATTCAATTCGTGCTGGTAATTAATAGAAAAACGGGCTTCATCAATAGTCGGTTTTTGAATGCCCGTTTTATTTATTCTTTTTAGAGTATATTTTTTAGCCATTATTCTCTTAATGCAATCGGCTTACTCAAGATCTCATTCATTACAATGTAATCCCTTATTGTAGAGGTTTGATGTAAACTCTCTCTTATCTTTTTTGCTTTTTGACTGCTATGTTGTTTCCTTATATCTTTCATTGCTTCAGTATAAGAACGAATCTTTCCAGTTTTTAGATTACTTCCTTGATCGATTTTCGTTTCAACAACATCAACCTTTTCCTCTTTAGTTTCCATTAAAGCTGATTTTCTCATAGCTTCTTCAAAATAAGCATCAACTTCAGACTTTGTTTCTTCAACTGGCTCAGGCACTTGAAGAAATGATTTAAGAATATCCTCTAATGCGGATTTATCCTGAGAAGAGCTTTGCGGTTTTGGAACTTTCGCTTCTCTATGCGAATGCTCAATAACAGGTTTACTCTTTAAAGCTTCAGCTTTATTCTTCTGCAGTTTTTTCTTTTTCTTAAAAATAGATGATAAAAAACTAATTACGAAAAAGAGAATTATAAGAATATCAACTATGTTGTCCATCGTCAGTCTCTTTATCTTTATCAGGTTTTGCTATTGATGATCTCATATCAGTATCAGATTCAATATTTTTCATTTTATAATAATCCATTATACCTAAGTTACCGGTTCTGAATGCTTCAGCCATTGCTCTTGGTACTTCAGCTTCTGCCTCAACAACCCTTGCTTTCATTTTTGCAACTTCGGCAACCATTTCTTGTTCAAGTGCAACAGCAGCAGCTCTTCTTTCTTCAGCTTTTGCACGAGCTACCTTAAGATCAGCTTCGGCCTGATCTGTCTGCAAAATAGCTCCAATGTTTGTTCCAACATCAACATCTGCAATATCGATTGAGAGAATCTCGAAAGCAGTTCCAGAGTCGAGACCTTTGGCAAGTACCACTTTAGAAATATTGTCAGGATTTTCCAAAACATCTTTATGGGAATTACTTGATCCAATTGTTGAAACGATACCTTCACCAACACGTGCAAGAATAGTCGATTCATTTGCTCCACCAACCAATCGTTCAAGATTTGCTCTAACCGTGATACGTGCAACCGCTTTAAGCTGTATTCCATCTTTTGCAACAGCAGCTACCATAGGTGTCTCAATTACTTTAGGAAGAACCGACATTTGAACTGCTTCAAGTACATTTCGACCGGCAAGATCAATAGCTGCTGCTTTTTCAAATGAAAGTTCAAGATTCGCTTTGCTCGCAGATATTAAAGCGTTAACAACATTAACTACATTTCCTCCAGCAAGATAATGAGCTTCGAGTAGGGAAGTATTAAGCTCAATCCCAGCTTTTGCACCGGAAATTTCACTTCTTACAATTACATAAGGTGAAACTTTTCTAAGTCTCATTCCTACTAGATCTTTGAAAATTTTAAGTTTTACACCAGAAAAATAGGCTGTAATATATAAACCTATCGGTACAAAATAGGTGAATAAAATTATAAATGCGATAACTGCAATGATTATCACAATTGAAATACCTGTAAATGCTTCCATAATTTCTCCAAATAATTAATTGTTTTTCCGATATCAATATATTAAAATGCATTAATATTAATCATCAAATTCTATTCAATATTTAATATATTTTAAATAGTTTCTAAAAGGAAGACATAAATGATGAAGATCGAATTACATTTTGGAGATATAACAAAGTTAGAAGTTGATGCAATTGTGAATGCTGCTAATTCCTCTCTTCTTGGTGGGGGAGGAGTTGATGGAGCAATACATAGAGCTGGAGGTAGAGAAATATTGGAAGAGTGTATTGAAATTGGAGGTTGTCCAACTGGTGAAGCTGTAATAACAAC
>JBDLIN010000134.1:0-10642 GCA_039714835.1 Bacteroidota bacterium
CATCCATTTTTCAAGCTGGTCTAATTTTCCAGCCGCATAAACCCCTCCGATAAGTGACCCGATTGAACATCCGGATATTGCCTTTATTTCATAGTTGTTTTCCTCAAGCCATTTAATAACACCAATGTGAGCTAATCCACGGGCGCCGCCACTTCCTAAAACAAGAGATACTGTTTTCATTATATAACCTTATATAATTTGTCATTCCGGTTTTCATCGTTTTTTGATGAAATACCGGAATCTCACATGTAAATTAGAGAGAATCCTTTGCATAGAAGTAGATTCCGGCTAAAAATAGCCGGAATGACAGTCTCTTTATATAATCATCCTCTTTGCCATCTGCAGATTCCCTTGGAAGAGCATTCCTACAGAAGTATGATTAAATTTAAGTATACCTTCGAAGGAATGATCATTTTATTCCATACTAAAACGCCTGATTAAAATTAAAATATATCCCCGATGTGTTCTTACCAATTCCAAAGTCAAGTCGGAGATTCATTCTTGGCTGCAGCTCAAATCTATATCCCACACCAAAATTCGGTACCCAAGTAAGATTATTCTCCTCAAGTAATCTGTTTTCAAAGATAGTACCTGAACCAACCCAGACAACAGCACCATGCTTACTTAAACTTCCATCTCCTTTTAAAAATGTATGACGGTATTCAACAATTGTAAACAACATATTCTTATCACGCAGTCTTCCCCAGGTATATCCTCGTAAATCAAATGGCGTACCCAACTGGGACATTTCACCGTACGGTACTTCTCCGTCACCAATTCTTGCTTTTACCTGCCAGCCGATTGTTTGTCCTGGACGGTTAATTGTCTGAAATTGTCTGTAGTCAAGCAGATAAATATTATAATTGTTATCGCCTCCAAAAGATTCAGAGTAGAAAGTTGCTCTTAAATCAACATAAACTCCTCTTCGTGCATCAACCGGAATATCTCTTGAATCATGTCGTATTATTAAACCTAAACCGGAGCTAAATGGCTTATCATTAAACTTTTGATAAACGGGATCGTTTGCAACACCGACACTTGCTTCTGATCCTTTGGTATAAGTATAATCAACATTCAATCCTATAAAATAGCTATCCATGAATTGATAAAGAAATCTCGGATTAAACCACCACCATTTTCTATGGTAGGCAGTTGTCGAATCAGATTTTGGCGTACTTTCAATTTTATCGTAGCCAACGCCCCAATAATGGTCGGGCATATCTTTATACCAGAAATCACCATTGATTCTTAATTTGTCATCTAACCAATATGAAGTTAAAATACCATTTGCGACAATAGCTTTAGTTGTTGTATATGCAATGGTAAATGGAAAAGAAGTACGCAGCAATTCCGGATTAGATATATCTGTTGAAAAACTCATAAGTCCTCCAACAGCTAATAAAAATCCTAACTCGGGAGTGTAGCCTGGTGCAGCAATTGGACTAATTTGGAAGTTTTTTTCCTTTGGTGCATTTTCAGATTGCCCTATTATATTTGTTGGAATAATTAGAACTCCAAATACAACAATTAATATTATTTTCTTTAACATCTTACTCCTCCAAAAAGGTATTATTTTGCTTCGAAAGTATAAATAATTTTCCAATCATTTTTCATATCAACCAAAATCCAACCTTTTTCTTTGGCTGCATCAAGACCTTTATCCAGCTTACCAACATGAGAGTTACGATCATAAGCCCATTCGCGTTCAGCATCAGTATGATGAATGTAAATATTAAAACTACTTTTACTGTTTGATGCTGTCCATTGCATCATAGCTAAATCACCGTCGGAATTACCGGCACAGAAGATCGGTTTCTTTCCAATAATTTTCTGAATATTTACAGGTTTTCCTCCTTTGTCATTATTAAAATCAACATCGGAAAGCCTTTTAATTACTGGATTACCATTATTATAATCATATTCTGTTTTGAAAGAAGTGCCGATAATTTGTTCGTAAGGAATATTATAAATCTCTGAAATAATCGGGCGCATAAACTCAACACTTCCACCAGATACGATATAAACTTTGAATTCATGCTCTCGTAAATAATCCAACAATTCCAGCATAGGTTTAAAAACAAGATTCGTATAAGGTACATTTTTAACTGGATGTTTTGCTGTCTGAATCCACTTTGCCACAATTTGATGAAACTCAGAAACAGTCGTTCCAGTATGCGTTGCATAAAGAACATCCAAAACGCCATCCAAACCATGTTTTAATATCGCTTGTTCATCATTTTTTAGTATTGACTTAAAGGGTTCTTTCTTTTTCCATTCAGGATGTTTTGGAGCTAATTCTTTAACTCGATCTATGGCAAAATAGAATTGGAAATATATTGGTTTCTCACTCCAGATTGTTCCATCATTATCAAAGACTGCAACACGGTTGGATGGTTTAATAAAATCTTTAGATTGCTCATCAGTAATTTTATTAACAAAATCTATTATTTCCGATTTAGATTTCCCTTCGTTCCATGATTGTAATGCTTTTTTATTAGAATTGTTGTTTTGATTACATCCAATAAAACCCAGTAAAATTAGAATAAAGGATTGTAAAAAATATTTTTTCATGATCACCATTTATTTTGTATTCACACACCTATAAAAAAAGCCACATCGTAAAATGTGGCTTTAATAAATTACTATCATTTAGTGAGAACCACCACCTGTTAATTTATCCATCACTTGGTCAAGAGAAAAACTTGCTGCTTTCTGTCTTGGGGGATAATCCTTGAAAGTCATTAAAAATTTACCAACAACACTTTGAGCAGGGACTAATAAATAGGCTCTATCCAATAACCAATCGTAATAAGTGTTGGAAGTTATAGAGGCTCTTTCGTATGGATCTCTTCTTAAGTTAAAAATTAATGGAACTCTTAAAGGAACAAATGGTTCCATCCAAACTCTAAAGGTTCCTGTAGTTTTTTGTTCCATAAATATTAATTTCCAATCTTCATAACGTAGAGCAGTTAAATCACCATCATCAGAAAAATAGTAAATTTCTTTTCTTTCAGTCTTATCAGTTTTACCTAGAAGCATATCTGATATATCATATCCATCAAGATGAACTTTGTATGATCTATCACCCCAAGTAGTCCCTTCTAATAATTCTGATTTAGCATTTTTATTTCCTGCGATTGAAGCAAATGTTGGCAGCCAATCCATATGATGAACAATATTATTAGAAACTGACCCAGCTTCAATTTTACCAGGCCATCTTATCATAGCAGGCACTCTCCAACCACCTTCCCAGTTTGTATTTTTTTCTCCACGGAAAGGAGTTGAAGCTGCATCTGGCCATGTATTATAATGCGGACCGTTATCAGTACTATAAAAAACAACTGTGTTTTCAGTAATTCCAAGTTCATCTAATACTGTAAGAAATTGTCCAATATGCATATCATGTTCAACCATTCCATCCGAATATTCATCCTGTCCAGAAATACCACGAAGTTCTTTTTTTACATGAGTTCTAAAGTGCATACGAGTTCCACTCCACCAAACAAACCATGGTTTCCCAGCGTCGTTTTGACGTTTGATAAAATCGATTGCAGCTGCAACAGTTTCATCATCAACTGTTTCCATTCTCTTTTTAGTTAATGGACCTGTATCTTCAATTTTACCGTCAGCATATGAATGAATAACTCCTCTGGGACCAAAATTTTTACTAAAGTTAGGATATTTTTCGGGATCTGGATAATCTTCATTTTCTGGCTCTTCTTCCGCATTCAAATGGTAAAGATTTCCGAAAAACTCATCGAAACCATGATTTGTAGGAAGGAATTCATCTTTATCACCAAGATGATTTTTACCGAATTGTCCAGTAGCGTATCCAAGGGGTTTTAATGCTTCAGCAATGGTTGGATCCTCTTCTCTCAAACCTAAATCTGCTCCTGGCAATCCTACTTTACTAAGGCCGGTTCTGAAAACAGATTGTCCGGTGATAAATGACGAACGACCTGCAGTACAGCTTTGTTCTCCATAGTAGTCCGTGAATATCATTCCTTCATCTGCAATACGGTCTATGTTTGGTGTATGGTATCCCATCATACCCATTGTATAGGCACTAATATTGGATTGACCAATATCATCTCCCCAAATCACTAGGATGTTTGGTTTGTCTTGCGCGAAGGTTGTGATACTGAAGGCTAGTAATATTAGCCAAATAAATGAAATTGTTTTTTTCATGTTTCACCTCTTTAATATTGAATGGTTGAATATTTAATTATTTTGTATGATACTAGAAGTTTAAAGTATAAAATATCTTTTTTAAATACAAAATTTATTTTGTTCAAAGTGAAATCTTAGTAGGAATAAAAAAGTCACTTGAAGTATATCTAATGGCTTTCTTTAATAATTATCAAATTGTAAATTATTAATAACTCATGACATTAGTATTTATATTTCAGCCACTTAACAACTTCACTCCATTTTGGCTTTCTTCCGGTACTCATTATACCAACCCTAAATATCTTTCCGGCTATGGGAAAGATAGCAAAAACAGTAGCAATATTTACTAATGTTGATAAAAGAACTTGCCAAATTGGGACATCAATTATAGCCATCTTTGCAGGCATTACAATAATTGAGGAAAATGGTGCCATTGAAGCAATATTGGCAATTGGATTATCCGGATTTTCTATCATTGACATGGAAATGAAAAACGGGATCATTACTAACAACAAGATCGGCCACATTCCAGATTGTGCATCTTGAGGATTTTCAAAGATTGAACCAACCATGGTAAATAGACCAACGAAGATCAGCAATCCTAAAAAGAAATTTAAAAGTAAATATCCAATTTGTAAGAATGTAACATCTATCATCGCTTCAGGAGGCAGCATAAACCATGTAGTGGAAGCAACAAGTACAACCGGTGAAAGCCAAATTGTCATTTGCAGCAATCCTGTAATTGAAGCCCCTAAAATTTTCCCTGTCATCAATTCTTTACTAGTAACTGATGAAAGCAGAACTTCAACTATCCTATTTGACTTTTCCTGGATCACTGCCTGCATCACCATAGATCCCATCATTATCAAACTCAAATAGAGTAAAAATGAAAAAAGATACGATAGAATTAGTCCGCCATAACCTTCTTCCTTAATATCCTCACCCTCAGTGATTTTAAAGCTTGTTATATCAACTGATTTTCTTGCATATGCTAATTCTTCGATAGGGATATTCTTTGAAGAAAAATAAGTTTCAACTAATATTTTATTTATTGGTCCGTCAATCTTTTCAAGGAGTCTAAAATTTTTAGGAGTCTTGGAATAGTATTTAATTTTTTTATCAGACAGCGCTGTTTCAGGAATGAAAATTATTCCACTAAGCTGCTCAGTAATTAAGCTTTCCTCATTTTCTGCAAGATATGTTTCAATATCGTTCTCTGGTATTGTTTTTAGTGTTGGAATCAATGACCCATTTTTAACAAAAGATTCATTAAAAATAATTTCATTTAGTTTGGATGTCAGAGAGTCGGAATAAGTTATTATTTCTATTTTACTTCCATCAGATTCAAAACTCATTATAAATGTCTGAACGCCAACAATGCCTATCATAAATACAGGCAGAAGGATCGTCATAAGGACAAATGCTTTGGACATTAATTTTTCTCGAAGTTCTCTTTTGATCAACGCCATTACTCTATAATTAAACATTTGTCACCTCCTCTGTAGCTTCCTTACCAACCAGATCAATAAATATTTCTTCCAGTGAAATGTCATTCGCATCAAATTTTTTAACTGTTACATTTTTATCAACTAGCAGCTTAAGTAAAGGTTGTATATCTTTTTCTTCATTTACTTTGATACCAACACTTTTTCCATGATCTGAAATGCTTTCGATTATTGGATGGTTTTGAAGGAATGAAATGTCACCATCATAATTTAGGCTGACATTCCTTTTTGATCTTTCTGCTTTAATTTCACTCACTGAACCATTAATTTTAATTTTTCCATGATCTATAATTGCAATATGATCACACATCCTTTCTGCATATGACATCACGTGTGTTGAAAATAAAATGATCTTTCCTCGTGATTTGAGATCAAGTATAACCTCTTTCATCAAATTTGTATTTATTGGATCGAGACCAGAAAAGAGTTCATCAAGAATAAGAACTTCAGGATCATGAAGAAGTGTAGAAATAAACTGGACTTTCTGCTGATTTCCTTTTGAGAGATCTTCAATTTTAGAATTCATTCTATCTGAAAGCTCAAATTTCTCAAGATATTCTTTTGCAAGCTTTGTGATCGCTCTACCTTTCTTTCCTTTGATTTCTGCAAAGAAAAGAAGAGTTTCTAAAACTTTCATTTTTTTATAAAGTCCGCGTTCCTCAGGTAAATATCCAATTTTACTATTGAATTCCAGTCCGGAATTAATTCCTCTAAAATTAATTTCACCACTGTCAGGCATGTGGATATTCATCATCATTCGAATTGTGGTTGTTTTACCAGCACCGTTACGACCGAGCAATCCAAAGATGGAACCCTCTGGTACAGAAAAAGAGGCATCATCAACAGCTTTTAAATCTCCAAATGATTTTGATAAGTTCTTTACTTCAAGTGCAATCATAGCTCCTCATTTTTTCATTATCAAATATTTAAAACCTCCAAGGTTTATAAACCTTGGAGGTTAACACTAAATTTATTAATTGATTCAAGCTCTACATTATTACCAGATCTTAACTCGCTCTTCCGGACTTCTATACATCCCATCTCCCTCTTTTACATCAAATGTTTTGTAAAATTCTGGTATGTTACTTAGAGGTCCAATTACTCTGTATTTAGCAGGAGAATGAGGATCAGTTTTAATTCTAACTTCCAGTGCTTCATCTCTTATGCTGCCCTTCCATACTTGTGCTGAATTAAGATAGTATCTCTCAGTAGGTGTAAGCCCATCAATCAATTCTCCTTTTTTATATTGTTCAGTTTTCTTGAATGCATTGTATGAAACGATTAAACCACCAAGATCAGCGATGTTTTCACCTTGAGTGAGTTCTCCATTAACGAATAATGAATCTAATGGTTCATACTTGTTAAATTGATCAATAATTTTCTGTGCACGAGCTTTAAAGTTATCGTTGTCCTCCTTTGTCCACCAATCTCTAATATTACCATCAGCATCATATTGTCTCCCCTGATCATCAAAACCGTGAGTAATTTCATGACCGATCACAAAACCCATACCGCCGTAATTGATTGCATCATCAACATTCATATTGAAGAAAGGAGACTGCAGAATTGCTGCAGGGAAAACTATTTCATTTCGAGTAGGACTGTAATAGGCGTTTACTCTTTGAGGATTCATGTTCCATTCCCAGTCACGAACCGGCTGATTGATTTTTGATAAGGTTTCTTTATGGTCAAAATAATTTGAAGCAATTACATTTTTGACATACGAATCGGAAGTAACTTGCAGATCACTGTAATCTTTCCATTTATCTGGATAACCAATTTTAACGCCAAATCCGGCTAATTTTTTCAGAGCTTCTTTTTTTGTTTCTTCTGTCATCCATTCAACAGATTCAATGCTCTCACCCATTGATACTTTTAATGCTTCTACAATTTCTAAAGCTTTTGCTTTTGCTTCCGGAGGAAAATACTTTGCAACATAAAGTTGACCAATTGCCTCTCCAAGTGCACCACTAGTAGCATTTTGAACTCTTTTCCATCTTGGTCTGTTCACTTTTTGACCATTCATGAATTTACCCATAAAATCAAATCTTTCATCTACAAAATCCGAGCTCAAATATGGTGACATTGAACGTACTAAATTCCATGTTAAATATGTTTTCCAATCATCCAAAGAAACGTTATTTATCATTCTATCAACTTCGGTTAAAAACTTTGGTTGACCAATATCAACAACAATTGGATCCCCGATTTCTACTTCTTCTAAATATAATTTCCAATTAAATATTTTATATTTTGAGAATATCTCATTAGTTGTAAGTTTATTATATGTTGCATTTGGATTTCTATTCTCAAGTTTTGTGTTTGAAGCTTTTGCGAGTCTAGTTTCTAGTTTCATTATAGTTTCTGCTGAAGATTTACTATTTTCATTTCCCATCAATGAAAACATATTTTTGACATGCTCAACGTATTTAACTCTAATCTCTATTGAACGTTCATCCTTTTTCACATAATAATCTCTATCTGGTAAACCTAAACCTGCTTGCCAAATTCCTGTAATAACTGAATCGCTATTCTTTGCATCAACGGTGGAATAAAAGAAAAACAAAGGATTGGAAGTAGACTTATGCATATGAGCAATTTCTTTTATAAGATCATTTTTGCTAGCAATAGCATTTATTCTGGCAAGTTCTTCATTTAATGGTGATATTCCTAACTCTTCAATTTTTGCAGTATCCATTCCAACGTTGTAGAACGTTCCAACCTTTCCAGCAAGACTATTATTGCCTTCATCAGCTTTAACTAAAGCATCATCAACAATTGTTTTTACTTGATCATTTACCTCTTCAATTAAAATGTTGAATGCTCCCCATCGGACTTGATCATCAGGGATAGGATTGTTTTTGATCCAATTGCCGACAGCATATTTATAAAAATCATCTTGCGGTCTGACCGTAGTGTCCATCATTGCTTTGTCAAAACCTACTTTGTCCCCTTTATTTACGGTGCAACTCGTCATTGGGATTAAAAGCAATCCTATAACTGCAAGCAATGAGATTAAAATGATTAGTTGTTTCATTGATAGTTCCTTGTTTATTAAAAATATATTAGTGTTTTTTAGACGAACCGAATAAAACGAAGTTTTATTCGGTTATTAATTTATAGAAGCCTTTAAATAACCTAAAAGTCTCGGTCATTCCGGCAATCCTTTAGCCGGAATCTCACTAAAAACGGTAGATTCCGTGTAAGAACATCACGGAATGACAGTCTTAAAGAGGTTATTCAAAGCCTCTTTATAATGTATAATTTAAGCGAATCCCACCATAAATACAGTGGGCAAGCAGGCGATTCGCTCTACAAATTGGAAATATTATTTTCAAATCACTTCAGTGTTAATTGTAAATTATAAACTGCTTATTATTTCTTCTGTTTTCTCAAGTGCTTCATCGATCTTTGAAATGTCTCTGCCTCCGGCTGTTGCTAAATGTGGTCTTCCCCCACCACCTCCGCCGACAATCTTAGCTACAGAACCAACAATTTTACCAGCCATTATTTTTTTCTCTTTAATTAGATCATCTGATACAACGCAGACAATTCCAACTTTCTCATCAAATGCAGAGATCAGCACACCAACTCCACTTTTCATTTTATTACGAAGTTCATCACCCATCGATTTTAACTCATCCATATTCGAAGCATCGACTTTCCCTCGGAATAATTGTATTCCGTCAATTTTAGTCGGTGAATTTACAATCGATTCAATTCCAACAAGCTTTGATTTCAATTCTAATTCAGAAAGTTCTTTTGCCAATTTTCGTTTTTCATCAATTAATCTCTCTAATTCGGAAGTGTGCTTTTGAACTAAGGTTTCTTGAACAGATATACATTGTTTAACCTTTTCAACATCAAGTGGAGTATCACTTGAAAACAAATCTTTCATTTCTTCTAATTCTTCATTCTTAGTCAGGATATCATCAGATGAACTTTCACTAATTACATCATCAGTTTTATCTGATTGAGACACTTTTCTTTTTAGAGTCTGAATAGACCTATACGTTTCATAAGCTTTTGAACTTAGACCATTTATGTTTTTTTCTAAATCCTCAATATAGGTTAATACTCCAAAACCAGTAACAGCTTCAATCCTTCTAATCCCACTTGCAATTGATGATTCGCTTACAATTTTGAAATATTTTATTTCTGATGTGTTCTCTACGTGTGTGCCACCGCAGAATTCCATTGAAAAATCACCGAATTGAATAACATTGACTTTGTCACCATATTTATCACCGAAGAACATGAGTGCACCCATTTTCTTTGCTTTTTCAAATTCAGTATCAGGATGCGGCTGACACTTAATTCCCTCTTTTATTTTCTGATTAACTAAATTTTCAATTGTATATATCTCTTCATCAGATAGTTTTTGATAGTGAGTAAAGTCAAAACGAAGTCTGTCGGGACCAACGTAAGAGCCGGACTGTTGTACATGTTCACCCAAAACTTCACGCAATGCAGAATGCATTAAATGAGTTGCAGAGTGGTTTCTCATAATTTCCCAACGACGATCAACATTCACTTCCACTTTTACTGTCTTATTCAATAGTAATTCAGCATTACCTTTATACTCATGAGCTATTACATTATTGATCTTGATTGTATTAACAATTTCGACTTTATACCCTTCATCATCACTAAGCGTTCCAGTATCACCAATCTGACCACCAGACTCAGCATAGAACGGGGTTTTATCCAATATTAGATATGGTTCAGAAATTTTTATAATTTCTGCATTAAAAGTCAAATTTTCATATTCATATCCAATAAAATCTGTTTCTTTGATATTATTAAATTCATTAAATTCAGTTAATGACCCTGCCCCATTCAATTTGTTTTTTGTAGCACCTCTTGCTCTTTCTTTCTGTTCATCCATCAACTCATTAAATCTTTTTTCATCAATGGTCATACCCTTTTCTTCTGCCATAACATTTGTAAGATCAACCGGGAAACCA
>JBDLIN010000135.1:0-10516 GCA_039714835.1 Bacteroidota bacterium
CTGTATAGAATTACAAGCAGTTATGAAGGATCATTCTTCGAAAGATCTTAAGAAACTTTGTGAATATCTGCATAAGATCAAAGAATATGAAACAGCTATTGCTAAAAACTAATGTCGTATTGTGCAAAAATTTATGGGATATGAAGAAAGTCAGCGTTGCTAAATAGCTATTAAATAAAAAAGGTGAGAAGCCCCAGCCAAAGCCTTCTCACCTAAACGTAATTAGTAAAATCTACATCTGAAATATATACCTTGTGTCAACAGTAAGTTGTGCTGTCTGTCACAATCCGATTTTAATTGATTCTATCTTCAGCATTCCCTAAGTTCTCTTTATAACATTATTTTTCCTCCTTGAGAGAAACGTTCTGAATCTTGACTGAACTTTCTCTTACACATCTATGGGCTTCTCCCAAGGAATTATGTTGTTTACATACAAAGAATCTTTATTCAGCTAATAATTCTTAATAACAATTATGAGGAGAGCTATTATGAAACTTAAAGCATTATTGATTTTTAATGCCATTGTAGCAATTGTATTCGGTGTCGTATTTGTTATTATTCCTTCACAAGTCTACTCACTATACGATCCTGGAACAGATGCACCAACGGATATCCTTAATTACATGGGCCAGCTCTTTGGAGTAGCACTAATAAGTATAGGTTTAATAACATGGTCAGCAAGAAATTCAGCTGATTCAGAGGCCAGACAAGCTATTATTTTTGCACTCTTTATAGCTAACTGTATTGGCTTTGTAGTTACTCTTATTGGTCAGATTAATTGTGTTGTCAATGTCCTTGGTTGGTCAACGGTAGCAATATATTTTCTACTGGCTCTAGGTTTTGGTTATTTCCAATTTTCCAAAAAAAATCCATCTGAGTTCTAGCGTTTGGATTAGAAAAGGAAATTTGAAGTATTTAGTAAATTCTAAGCATGTAAGTTTTTTAATTCATAGAAAATGATTTTAATAAAGTAATTACATGTGTTGTGAGAAAATTTAGAACATATAATGGGGTTTTGAAATGAAAAAAATTACACTACTCACTACTTTTTTGCTGATTTTAGTTGTCAGTTTGAAAGCTCAAGATATGTTCGAGGCTAAGAGACTGACCTTTGATCCAGTTCAAGAAGGATTTCCAACTTGGTCACCAGATGGAAAGTTTATTATCCACCAGCACACTAACATGACAATCGATACTGTTGGGAAAAATGGATTGTGGAAAATCTCAGCGGATGGAAGTGGAGCTAAACAAATTTTTAGTGGTATTGCTGAACATCCTAGATTATCGCCTGATGGCCGATATGTTGTCTTTGATGCAGATTTTGGAAATGATATTAACATGATTCCATCTAAGGGAGGAGATCCAATTAAATTTCTTCCCGACACAATTCGTATACATAGAGGCGGATTACCAAATTGGTCTCCAGATGGATCACAGATTGCGTTTAAGGATTCCCTAGGTTCTTTATGCATCCATAATTACAAAACTGGTAAAGCCACTCGTATATTTCATAAAGATGGGATGTTAGCTCTTCCTGGATGCTGGTCTGAAGACGGAAAGTATGTTCTTATAGCACTTATGAATAGAGAATCCAGAAAATCGACAATATGGAAAATCTCTTCTGATGGAAAAGATATAAGACAAATTACTGGGCATCATGAAAATTTTTATCGCTATCTTGCTCTTTCCCCGGATGGCTCATTATTGGTTTATTCTGCTATGGTAGAGAGAGCTTTGGGGCTCTATATTATGCTTACCGAAGGAGGAAATTCTTTACCGCTTGCTGTCACACCTAAAAGTCATAATGAAAGTGCTAGCTGGTCTCCAGATGGTAAGAAGATTGCTTTTACAAGCACAAGGGCAGGAAGCTTCGATATCTGGATCATGGATGTAGATATAGAACTAATTATTAAAAAGCTCCATACAATTAATAAATAGCCATCTTAAATACTATTGTTTAA
This sequence comes from Bacteroidota bacterium, assembly GCA_039714835.1. GTDB lineage: Bacteria > Bacteroidota > Ignavibacteria > Ignavibacteriales > Melioribacteraceae > SZUA-22. The sequence continues at coordinate 1,962 of JBDLIN010000135.1, forward strand.
TAAATAAAGGGAAGCACAACTAAGTGCTTCCCTGAAGATGCTCAAGAGTGAGAGACTCACTCTCTGAAGCAATGTCGGATAAGAAGCACTATCATGACTCCTCATCCTAGCAATTGTATGGAGGGGTTCTCCCCATACAAAATATAATTTAACAATTTTTATACCAGTAGATTGTGACATCTGTCACAACAAATAATAATGCTTTCTTTTATCATTAAAGTTTAGTCTAACATCATTACGGCATTTGTTAGCTCACTAGCACTCACGTGAACATATATCTGAGTAGTTTTTATATCAGCATGCCCAAGTAACTTTGAAACATTATAAAGTGGGACACCATTCTGGACCAACCAACTAGCAAAGGTGTGACGAAGACTATGGAATTTGTATGCTTGGTTGAGGTTGGTTCTTCTGATATACTTTTTGAATTTTTTGCTTACAAAATCTTGTTTGTAGGGAATTCCTTCTTTTCCAAATATGTAATCACTCTTCTTAAGCACTTCCCTCTTAGTTAGTATTTGCAGTGCTGTAAGATTAAGGGGAACAGTTCTTATTTTTTTTGACTTAGTTAAGTATTTTCTATTAGTTAGGGTCAGTAGTCTATTCTTAATATCTATTTGTTCCCAGTCTAAGGTAAGGATCTCCATTTGTCTAAGCCCTGTATGAACAGCAAACTCAACGATATCTCTGAAATCATCATCATCAATTACCTGAAGTAATACTTGAAATGAGAGGTGGTCAAAAAATAATGGTTGCTTCTCAGGCATCTTATAGTTTGTAATATTCCTAAAGGGATTTTCCAGAACATATTTATACTGCATCGCAAAATTGAATGCCCTTCTTAGATGAGCTAAGTGTTTTTGTGCAGTGTAATTTGAAACTTTAGATTTTAACTGGATATACTCTTTCACCATTCTTTCATTAATATTAATTAGTTGAGAGTCTCCACAATATATAATGAATTGTTTGAAAATTATTTTAATTGCATACGTTGTGTTAGGTGAATGATTAGACTCAGAATATTTTAAAAACTCCCAAGAGAATTTCTTTAATGAGATAGGTATTGTTTCGGTAAGCTGTCTTATCTTTATGTTCTTCTCAAACTCCGATACAAACTTAATTGCTTCTGATTTCTTTTTAGTCTTAGTAGAGATTCGAGTTCTCTTACCGTCAGATTTTGTGTAGTAAACATAGTAGTTGCCATTTGATGCCTTAGAAAGAAACATAATATTTCTCCTTTCTAAGTTCTACCAATTACTGTTTTGGGAGGGAATTTTTGATTAGCATTTTGATTAGTAAATTCCAATTTTCACTAATCAAAAGCTAATCAATTTGAATTTCTTAAGAATTAGCCCTCAAAAAAAGTGTGATTTTAGCTTGTTTTCGAGCCAACTAGCGGAGTCGAACCGCTGACCTAATCATTACGAATGATTTGCTCTACCAACTGAGCTAAGTTGGCTTAATCACTTCAGACATAAATACTAATTCTATTTCTTTGACAAAATGTATTCAAACTTTTTAGTGATCTAATTGAGTTGGCTGTTTAAATTACTATCTTACTTTTTTCTTATGTCTATTTTTTCTTAATCTTTTCTTTCTTTTGTGAGTCGACATTTTATGTCGTTTTCTCTTTTTACCGCAAGGCATATACCTTCTCCTTTAATGTTGTTCTAATAAACTTTTTGCTTTCTTTCCAATATTTGAGTTAGGATCAATTTCAACTGCTCTTTTCCAATTATTCAATGCTTCCTCATGGTTTCCGGCAGAGATATTAACGATCCCTAAATTAAAATTTGCAATTTGATGATCCGGCTCAAGCTTAAGTGCGCTTTCCATTGCTGTAATTGCTTCACCATGCTTTCCAAGTTGATGGTAGCACACTCCCATGTCAACAATTACATCTGGATCATTCGGCTTAACTTTTAAGTAACTCTTATAACGCTCAATCGCTTTCTCATAAAAACCGGAATCATTCAGTAGATGCCCTAATTTTAGCAGCGATTCTAAATCATTAGGATTTGTATCAACCAGTTCCTCAAGATCTTTTATCTCTTGCAGCTTATTCATATCAGCGCTGCCATGAACATGAGGATCATTCATTGAACTCTTATCAACATTAGTACTTATTTGAGGACTTTTAAATGTATCCGACCCAAGTAGAATCACCATCCCAATAACAATAAGGAATATCACTAAATAAACAATTTTTGTGAGACTTAATTCTTTCCCACTTGTATTTGCATCTTGTTCTTTCATAAAAAATTAGTCTTTATTTTTTTCTTGCATACCTCTATTTACAGAGGATTTAAAATCTTTTGAGAACTTGAATGTAGGAACGTAGTGTTCATCGACAAAAACTTTTTCACCAGTTCTTGGATTTCTTGCATACCGAGCATTTTTCTTTTTAACTCTATAGCTTCCGAATCCCCTAATTTCAATACCATTACCTTCTCTTAAAGATTGAATAACTGTATTGAGAAAACCTTCAATAATAGCTTCAGTTTCAAGTTTTGTTAAACCCGTACCTGCTGCTACTCTTTCAACTATATCGGCTTTGGTCATGATAATCTCATAATATTTATAAAATAATTGTTTTCGAGCTTGGAAATTTAGCAAAAAGAAGATTAAAAACAAAATTGGATTTACCTATAACTTTATATTTATCAATAAGTTACAGGAAATATCTACATGTATATAAGTTGTTTTTTTTCTTAAACCGTTGTGAAGTGGATCACAATGTTTGGTATTCAAATTGATACATTCAGAATATCAATATATATTGAGTATAGTTTATAATAAATTTGAGATAAATGGAATTACTTCCGATAATATATTGGAGTCTAGTAGGATTTGGGATTTTAACATTGTTAGTGATATTAATTTCTTTTCTGACATATAATATCAGAAAAAAATTAGAAAAAATCCCTTCCGAAAATAACAAGAATAAGCATACTCAAAAGGAAGTAGATCCAAATAAACTATACAATAACTCAACTGTAACCAAGCAGCACCATCCAAAAGTAATTAAGCGGGTAAGCGAGGATATTTTCCCAAACCATTCTCAAAACTCTTATAAAAACAGAAAGAAAAGAATTACGATTCTTAACGATTTCTTCGATGACGAAAATACAAACAGAAATTCTTAAATGATTTTCAGAATACGCTTAATGTTCTGTTTATTTTTTCGGAAGCCTTTCCAGATATGAACTATTTGAAAGTATAGTAAATGTTTCTGTTGCTTTCAACTGGTCAATTGAATTACAGTTCATATAACTCATTGAACTTTTTAATCCGTCAGAAATACTATCAATTACATTTTTGACAACTCCTCTGTATGGGACCATAGTCTCTTCACCTTCAATAAACTCATTCTTCATCTTAACACCAAATGAAGCCGATCCTCTATATTTCTTCCAGAGTTGATCTTGATACTTAATAACTTCACCGGGAGTTTCACGTGTACCGGCTAACATTCTTCCTAACATTACTGCATCAGCGCCTAAGGCTAATGCCTTTGCAACATCACCAGGACTTTTTACTCCACCATCGGCAATAAGTTCAATTTTAAGATTTCCATTTTTACGTGCAAAGTAAACATCAAGTAAAGAAGAAACTTGTCCTAATCCAATACCAGTCTGGATTGAAGTTGTACAAACACTTCCTCCTCCAATACCAATCCTAACAGAATCGGCACCGGCATCGACCAATTGCTTCAATGTAGCCCCGTGAGCTACATTACCCACCATTACTTTAACATCAAATTGAGATTTTATCTCTTCACATTTTTTTAGTACACTTACATTATTTGCATTTGCTGTATCAATACAAATGATCAATTTTTGCTCAGCTAACTTCTCAATAACTTCATTATCTGAATTTAAAGCAATTGACACAGCTCTAATATTTTGACTCTCTTCAGGATTTGTGAATATATTTTCTAAGGTCGATCCAAATCTATTCAATACTCCCATACATCCTAAATTTGTTAACTCTTTTGCCATTTCAATTCCTGTAACTGAATCCATTGGACTTGAAATAATCGGAAGACTTAATTGTTCACCCATAAAAATTGTATTAGTAGTTTCATCCATTCTACTTCGTATTTCTGAAACTTCCGTTGGGACTAAGCTGATATCGTCAAATGTTAATGCAAGTTCATGATTGTTTAAATCTTCTTTTGTATAAATTTTCATTTTTGATCCAAAGTTAAATTAGTTTTTCTAATTCATTTAATAAGCTATTCATTTTTTGAGTTACAGCAACAATAGGTTCAGGTGACCTCATATCAATCCCAGCATTATTAAGTACATTGATTGGATAATCAGAACTACCTGCTTTTAGAAATTGTAAATATTTTTCAACTGCAGTATTACCTTCATTTTTAATTTTTGCGGCTAAAGCTTCAGATGCAGCAAAACTTGTGGCATATTGATAGACATAGAAATTATAGTAAAAATGAGGGACTCTGGCCCAAGTGAAAGTCTCCTCATTATCAAGACTCATTGCACTGCCCCAATATTTTAAGTGAAGCTCACCATAAAGTTTGGAGAGCACATCCGGTGTTAATGCTTCTCCTTGATAATTTAATTCGTGGACTTTTTGCTCAAATTCTGCAAATAAAGTTTGACGATAAAAAGTTGTAACAATATTATTTATATGCTTTTCAATTAAGTATAATTTCTCCTCATTAGATTCGCTTTTCTCAACCAGATGTTCCAGTAATAATGCTTCATTAAGCGTCGACGCAACTTCAGCAATGAAGATAGAGTAATTTGCATATGGGTAGGGCTGGTTCATACCAGTATAATAGGAATGCATGTTGTGCCCCATTTCATGCGTAAGTGTGAAAACATCATTTAATTCATCACTCCAATTGAGCAGAACATATGGGTGAACTCCAAATGTTGTGCCTGACGAATAAGCTCCGCTTCTCTTCCCTTTTGTTTCATAAACATCAATCCAACGATTATCAAAAGCTTGCTTTACATCTGTGATATACTGATCACCTAATGGTTTAATGGAATCCAGAACTATCTCTTTTCCTTTTTCATAAGAATATTTTTTCTTTACAGAAGGAAACAACGTAACGTATGCATCAAAAGCATGAAACTCATCAAGTTTAAGATATTTCTTTTTGAGTTCTGCCCAGCGATGTAATGGTTCAAATCTTTCATTTACAGAATTCACAAGATTGTCATACACTAAAAGCGGGATATTATTTGCATCAAGTGCTGCTTCTCTGCTGGTTGAATATTTTCTGGTCTGAGCAATAAAATGGTCTGATTTCAAATTACCATTAAATAGTGATCCAAATGTGTTCTTATGATCTATGAAAGGCTTATAATAATTTCTATAGAAGCGTTCTCGATAGTCTCTATCCAAAGAATACATTGCAGAAGAATATCTAGCATGAGATATTACTATATCATTTCCCTTTTCATCTTTTATTGTTGGGAATTTCATATCTGCATTAGTAAAGAGTCCAAAAGTATTATAGGAAACGTGTAGAGCAGGTGAAGCATTTGCGAGAATTACCTCTTGTTCCTCTGACAATGTGTGTTTCTTCGTTCTGAAAAGATCATCTAATAAGTGCTCATAAATTTTCAATCCCTCTTCTTCTTCAAGAAAAGAATTAATTGTTGATTCTGATAGCTGTAGAATCTCCGGTTTAATAAAAGCAGATAATGCAGATATCTTTGAATTCAATACCATTAGTCTATCATACATACCTTGATATTTTTCATTTCCAAGATCAAGGTCCTTTGCGAGCATTGAATAGAGATGAAGCCTATCTAATACAATTCCAATTTCTTCATCAAACTTAAGGCATTCTAACAGTTTTTCTGCTGACTGATGAAGAATGTTCTTAAATTCTGATAGTTTATTGGCTTTGATTTCCAGAGCAGAGAAATCAGTTTCCCATTTTTCATCACTCTCGTATATATCTTTTAAGTTCCATTTATATGTATTGTTAATTTTATCCCGGGTTAATAATCCACCTGAGGTTTCATTAGAAAATAATTGTTTATTCAAGATTACTCCTTTCATATTTTTTAGATACATCAGTAAAACTAATGTTTTACAACACACTCATTTTCAGAATTCGAAAAATAACAACTTTTACAATGAGAAGTATTTGCTTTAAATTTCCCATTTCTTATTAATGAAACAATTCTATTCAATTCTTTTTCAAATGAAGATAATTGATTTAAATTCACTTCAAAGCTGGGAACTTCATATGGATTTTCAACAAATATTAAACTGCATTTTATTCGATCAATTTTATCAAATAATTTGCTAATGAGTAATGCGTAAAAGGTTAGCTGAGGTCTATAATTTTCAAGCTTTTCCGCCAAACTGGATTTTGAAAGACTATCAGTTTTATAATCAAATATTTGAATTTCATTACCTTTAAAAACTACTTTATCAATTATTCCATAAATAAAGTAATCGTTAATCTTCGCATAGATCTCATATTCATTTTTATATTTAGAAAATTGCTTAAGCTCTTTAAATATTTTTGACTGATAAAATTTACTAACTAATGTAAATATTGAATCTACACTTTCATCTACATTATTTGAGTTTGGATTTTGATTGAAGGAAGTACTCATCGAAATAATTCTCTCCCTAAGAACCTCCAATTGTGTTTCTTCCTCAAGTAGTTTATGAACTATACTTCCCTTAATATTTGCGCTAAGTTCGTCAGAATCTTCCTTTGAATAATCTATCTCACTACTTTTATTAGCTAATGAATTCAAAGCTGAATAACCTAATTCATAAATCAGATAGTACTTAAATGGACACTGATTAAATACTGCAATTTTTGTGGCTGAAATTATTTCGTTTTTAGTAAAATCAGTAATTGATTCCGTAGAAACGACTATATCACTAGGTAATTCCTTCTCATCAACTTCATTTTTCTTTTCAATTTTTATATGATTTATTATAGGAATAGAGAGCGAAAGAGATTTTTCGACATTATTAAACTGTTGATCTTTTTCCAGCATAAAATTCAGTTGTCCATTTATGGCAACTGTCCCGCTAAAATCATCAATCAGTAATCCCTCCTTGAACAATGCAAGAAAAGAACCATTAGGCGGTTTTAATATTCCCTCTTTATTTCTTTTTATACTTGCAGTAATATATAATGAATTCTGAGCTCTCGTTACACCAACATAAAGTAATCTTTTTAATTCAGCATTAGATCTTTTCTGAATGATATAATTATAAAGTGAGACAATAGGTGCAGACTGATATTCGCTAAAGTAATTTCCTGCATTTGATGTTTTCGTTAATATTCCAAATTTTTTATCAATACTTATACTTCTCGATTTAACCCTATCATCCATTCCTTTGCTGTTAGTATCGATGAGAAAAACAATTGGGAATTCCAATCCCTTTGCTGCATGAATAGTCATCAGTTTTACAGCATTATCCGTTGAAAGCAATGCCGCCTGACTTTCATCTTCTGATGAGTTTATTGCATCTTCCAAGTAGTTTACAAAATCGAAAAGAGTTTTCAGTCCCTTTGAAAAATAATTATTCGCAGTCGTAATCAATTTCTCAATATTGGATATATATTGCCCGCTATTGTTCTTTGAAGACAAAACAACCCAATAGCCAGTATCCATAAGTATTTCCCTAATAAGGAGTGATATCTGAATCGTCTTGGATAACTGGATATGCTTTTCTAACCGTTTTAATATTTTCTTGAAATTTGGTTTTTTCTCGGCAAATAGAATTAACTTTTCAAAATATTTTTCTTTCGCCTCTAACGACAATTCAAAAATATCAGTATCAGAAACAGAGAAGAAGGGTGAACGAAGTATTCCTATAAGAGCAGCATCATTGTTGGGATTAACTAAAAATGAAAGATAATTAAACACATCATATATCTCTTGTCGCTGGAAAAAACCTTTACCACCAAATACCAAGTAAGGTATATTATAGTTAACCAATTCTTTCTCAATAGCTGAAAATGATCTGCGCTTTCTTGATAGTATTGCAATATCTTTAAAATCTGATACCCCTTGCTGCGTTAATTGGACTATCTTCTTTGCAATTAGTTCACTTTCATTGTCACTCTCTTCATCCATCTCTGAAATTAAAAATTCGATTTCACTTACATCAGATTCTTCACGCGCACAAATCAATTCATTATATTCAACTTCATTAAATAAAGTACTGGGATTATTGAACAACCTTGAGAACAGAGCATTAGTAAGAAGAGTTAGTTCAGGGGAAAGCCTAAAACTATGCGGTAGATTAAGAAGACTTTTTTTATCCGAAGCATCTTTTATATCATTTTTAGTTTTATTAAAAACCTCAAGATCCGCCCCTCGGAACATATAAATACTTTGTTTTTCATCACCAACAATAAAAAGATTGCCTCTTTTTAAATAATCCAAAATGGGGATGAAAATATTATACTGAGTTTCATTAGTATCTTGATATTCATCAATCATAAAATACTGATATTGCTCAGCTAAATATTTTATTACGTCCTTTCGTTCCAGTAGCTTCTGCGTAACTAAAAGTAAATCCTCGAAATC
>JBDLIN010000136.1:0-10355 GCA_039714835.1 Bacteroidota bacterium
ATTGATTTGGAATATAATATGTAAGTTATAAACATGTATTAATGCCCTCAAATGGAAAAAGGAAGCAAAGCTTCCTTTTTTGGCGGGACCGACGAGACTTCCCGATTTTTAATCGGGACGACCTCCGCTGCCTTTAATCAAATTTTCAATATACATTCTACTTTTCATCTTCTTAATCTTATTTTCTCTTTTTATTGCATCAGATTTAGAACTAAAGGTTTCAGAATAGACTAATTCCCAGGGTATTCCCTTTGACGAATATTTACTCCAACCATTGTTATGTCTCTTTATTCTTAATTCCAGATTGTTAGTATAACCAATGTAATATTTATCAATTGATTTGGAATATAATATGTAAGTTATAAACATGTATTAATGCCCTCAAATGGAAAAAGGAAGCAAAGCTTCCTTTTTTGGCGGGACCGACGAGACTCGAACTCGCGACCTCCTGCGTGACAGGCAGGCGCTCTAACCAAACTGAGCTACGATCCCAATAATTATTTTTTAAAAGAACGACTGCTAAGGTAAATATTATTTAAAAATAATGCAAGTAATATTACAAGTCTTTCTTCCAAAAAAATACTCGATATTTTTACAATTTATTCCCCAAAGTGTTTTAATAAATATTCAATTATAGAAGAGTTTTTATATTTTTAAAGTGTAACTTTGCAAGTTTATTGATTTTATTTGCAGTTGGAACAAAGTTAATTAGAAAGTTATTTACATCTTGAGAAGCTCCTTTCGGAAGGTTCATCCCCTGACTTTTTTTTATCCTAAACCAGTTATTTAGTTTACTCCTTGCAATGATTGATGCTGCAGCAACACCTAAATATTTTTCAGCTTTATGAATTTGCAGAACATTTACTTTCTCTGAATTCATATTCAATTCAATCATGAGGGATTGATTACTGAATTTGTCACTGATAACTTCTTTACAATCTTTACGTTTTAACAGGTTATTTATTGCCGTTGAGTGGGCCCATGTTAACATTGAATTCAAATTTTTCCATTTACTATAAAGTTCATTATACTTTTCTGGATTGATAATGACAATTTCATAATCATCTTTTAATTCTTTTTCAATGATTTTAGCAATTCCATCTATTTGAGTATCGGATAACTCTTTACTATCACGAACACCTAAACTTGAAAGAACTTTTTTGTTTTTTTTATTTAAGTAAAACGCACCAACAACTAGGGGCCCAAAAACATCACCTTTTCCAGATTCATCACTCCCGATATATTCATCAGGTTCATTGCCCTCAGTTTTAGAAAATTCAAATGAGTGCTGATTAAAAATAACCGGATGTATTTCTTTGTATAAAAGTGATTCTTTATTTCCTTGTAGAATAATTTTAACACCCTTTTTCCCAAAATAAACTTGTACTTTAACTTGATCTTGAGCACTACTAATAAGAAATTCAAAATTGTATTTTTTTTCTTGAATACTAGAAACTTTTAAACCAAGAATTTGAACTTCCTTATGTATTGCTTCAATCTGTTTCTGTGCTGAATCCTTAATATTCATATTATAATTAATAAAATGGTGAAAATAGAGACTGAAAATACAAAAATTTGTGATGACTGGGAAAGAGAATAATTATACAGTTTTAATTAATTTGATAAAAATTTAATCAAAAAAGGCTTTTCATCTTTAATAAATAATAATTACATTTCACCATATTAAATAAGAGAATTATTCCTTTTAATATTGGGAGGTACTATGAGGATAATTTTACTCGCGTTAATTTCTATTATATTTTTAAAATATTAAGTATCGTTGCAGATATCATAAAAGAAATTACTTCTTGCGTCGCTCATACCTTCCATTTTATCGTTCCACAATATGTTATAGAGACTATAACACTTTTGTCTTGGAGATAAATAAAAAAAACTTTAGTTTGACTGTTACTGTTAGAAAAAGTTAGTTATTGCATTTTTGACCAATTTGAAAGGCCTATGCAAAAATTTCTATTTTTTTTACTTTTAATATTTCTTACTAGCCAATTTTCGGCTCAACCAAATCCACCCAAAAGAGAGTTGCGAGGAGCATGGCTTTCTACGGTTAGGAACATAGACTGGCCAACATCTCCTTCAAATTCTACCGATAAAAAGATCAGTGATCTAATCAAGATATTAGATTATCTCAAAGCAGCAAATATTAATACAGTTGTTTTCCAAGTGCGCCCAACGAGTGACGCCATGTATGCTTCAACGATTGAACCATGGTCATCTTGGTTAACGGGGAAGCAAGGAAAGGCTCCAAGTCCGTTTTTTGATCCTCTTGAAATTGCAGTTGAGGAAGCACATAAAAGAGGTATGGAACTACACGCATGGTTAAATCCATACAGAGTTAGAAACGCAAGTTATAATATTTCACTGGATGAACAAAATGTTGCCAAACAACATCCCGACTGGGTTTTAAATATTGATGGTGATGAAATTTTGGACCCAGGTCTTCCTATGGTTCGTCAACACATAGTTGATGTGATTGAAGATATTATTACTAGATATGAAGTTGATGCAATCCATTTTGACGATTATTTTTATCTTGAAGGTATTACCAACGAAGATGATCAAACCTTTACAGACTATCCTAATGGATTTACAGATAGGGGAGATTGGAGAAGAGATAATGTAAATGAACTTTTAAGAATGATAAAAGCTGCAATCCAATCTATTACTCCACATGTTAAATTTGGTCAAAGCCCGTTTGGTATTCATAAAGGGGGTGAAGGTCTTGATGGTATTTGGGGATGGAATACTTATAATGCTCTTTACTGCGATCCTGTTACTTGGCTGGATGAACAGTTAATTGATTACTTAACTCCCCAGTTATATTGGCAATTTGGAGGAGGTCAAGATTATGGAACGCTAGCTCCTTGGTGGGCTGAAAAACGAAACGGACGACATGTTTATCCTGGACTTGCTTATTATCGTGTCGGACAATCAGAATTCGATGAAACTCAAATAGGAAGAATGGTTAGGCTTAATAGAGGAAATGAAGGACTATTTGGAGAAATTTATTTTACGGCACATAATTTTGAGGACAATCTTGGAGGTATTACAGATACGCTCACAAATGATCTATATCGATATCCAGCTCTTTTACCTATAATGGAGTGGAAAGATATAGCACCTCCTGATGCACCAACAAATCTAAGATTCGATAGAGTAGCTGGTAGTGGAACAACTGCATTAACATGGGATATTCCCGTTAATGAACCAATAAAATTTTATGTTATATATCGATCAACTCATCCCACTTTCAGTAGTGGTGATATAGAAGATCCGTCATACATATTTAGAATAACGTCAAACAATTTTGTTCAGGTTGATGAAAATTTTCCAAGTGATATGGGGTACTTCTTTGTGACGGCGCTTGACAGAAATAATAACGAAAGTGATGTCAGCAATAAATTTGAGTTCCAACCATCTATTGTAGTACCAGATATTCCATTGTTAGTTTCTCCAATTGATGCGGCATCTGATGTTAGAGATTCAGTGCAATTGGTCTGGCAATACTCTCAAAATGCTGATTCATATTCTTATAAAGTATCAACGGAATCTTCATTCAGTGAAATTGTATTTAGTGGAACTTCAATAATAGATACGGCAGTTACTCTCACTGGCTTAGAGGGTTTAGCTACATATTATTGGAATGTTACAGCTTCAAGTTTAGCAGGTGACAGCGGTCCATCAGCTACATACAGTTATACAACTGCTTTTCCTTCAGCTCCTATTCCACTCACTCCAACACATCAACAGATTGATGTTGTACTTAATCCACTTTTTACATGGGATGGTGATGATGTAAGTTCATCGTATAGATTTCTATTGTCAGAGGGAATAGGCATTACTTCAGAAAAAATGATAATTGATACAAGCATAGATACTGAATCATTGCAAGTATCAAATCTGAGACCAGGAACATTTTATACATGGAAAGCAAACGCAACAAACAGTTACGGAACGAGCTTATGGTCTGATATATTCATGTTTAAAACAATTGTTATGTCGCCAGAGATTCCTGTACTGCTAGCACCTCAAAATGAATTAAATACATTAGGAGATTCAGCAGTATTTGTTTGGAGATCATCTGAGTGGGCTCTTAAGTATGATCTTCAAATTGCGATGGACAATGGTTTTAGTCAAATCTTTTATTCGCAAGAAGGTATGATTGATACAGTAAAAGTTGTAAGTGGATTTGAAGGAGAAACAACTTATTACTGGAGAGTTAGATCAAGTGCGAATAATGGACATAACAGTCTCTATTCAGACTATTCTGAAATAAATAAGTTCACTACCGGATTTCCGGTTTTGCCTGTAACAATTTATCCGACTTATCAGCAGATAGATAGAGAAATCGATCCTATTTTATTATGGAGTTCAACTGAAACAGCTACAGATTATTGGGTGCAGCTTTCTGAAGGATTAAATTTAAATGTGAATGATTTAATTATCAACGAGGCTGTTCAAGATACTTTTTATTACTCTCCAATGTTGGAAGTTAATTCCTTCTATTCATGGCGTATTACTGCATTCAATAATATTGGAACTAGTGGATGGACTAATATTTCCCAATTTAAAACTGCAGAGGATACAATTTTAGCAGTTGATGCTGGCGAAATTGCTATACCTAAAGAGTATTATCTTGAGCAAAATTTCCCAAATCCGTTTAATCCTTCAACAGTAATATCTTTTGGATTGCCTAATGATGGTGTTACCAGTTTGAAGATCTTTAATATTCTTGGAGAAGAAATAGCAGAATTAGTTAATGAATATATGAATGCTGGTCATTATAAATACACATTTGATGGTAGTGATCTTTCAAGTGGAATGTATATTTATCGTATTCAGTCTAATGATTATATTTCAATAAAAAAAATGTTGTTAGTTAAATAGTTTTTACAAGTATAGAATAAAATATTTTAGTATTTTTAATAACAATTTAAACAGTAGGAGAAATTAAATGAAAAAATTTCTACTATTTACATTATTACTTTTCTCAGCAATTTCGCTTTATGGGCAGACAGGTAAACTTACCGGTACAATTACTGACGCAAAAACAGGGGAAGCTTTAATAGGAGTTAATGTTATTGTTGAAGGAACAATGTACGGAGCGGCTACAGACATTGATGGATTCTTTTCGATTATAAGCATATCTCCAGGTAAGTATTCATTAAAAGCTTCCTATATTGGATATACTCCGAGCGTTATGACAAATGTAGTGGTGAACATCAATGAGACAACAAATATTGATTTTCAATTATCTGATGAAGCTGTTACTACTGCAGAAGTTGTGGTTGCTGCTGCAAAAATTCCCATCGTTCAGCAGGATGTTTCTTCAAGTAGGGCTAATATCACTTCTGATGAGATAGCAAATTTACCTACAGTTAATATCAATTCGGTTTTAGGACTACAAGCCGGTATTGAAACAACAAGCGAAGGTGTTGTTGTTCGAGGTAGTGATGTCCGTGAAACTGCTTATGTACTTAACGGAATGACTCTGCGAAACGAAAGGGATAATACACCATTCACTGGAGTCAGTGTGACAGCTATCGAAAATATGCAGGTTCAGACTGGTGGTTTTAACGCAGAGTATGGAGATTTTAGAGCTGGGCTTGTAAATATTGTTACAATGGAAGGGCGACGAAACCAATATACGTTTAATATGGTTGGGAGATATAGTCCTGCTCAGCAAAAACACTTCGGCATTTCACCTCATGATCCAAATTCCTACTGGGTTCGATCATATGTTGATGATGCAGTTGCCTGGACTGGGACAAAAAATGGTAACTGGGACGAATTTACGCAGCGTCAATATGCTGAGTTTGAAGGATGGAATTCCATTTCCCGCAAAACTTTGGAAGATGACGATCCAAATAATGATTTAACACCACAAGCCGCACAAAATTTATATCTTTGGGAACACAGAAGACAGCTTGATATTGTTGATCCTGATTATGAGATGGATATGACATTTGCTGGTCCTGTACCAGGGGGAAAGGCGTTAGGAGATTTAAGATTTGTAGCTTCTTACAGGCAAACAACAGAGCAATATCTTGTACCACTATCAGTTCCAAACTACAATGATTGGTCAACACAGTTTAAGATAACATCAGATCTTGCTCAAGGAATGAAATTATCCGTTGATGGTATCTATGGGATAAGAAGAGGTACAAATGATAATAATGGTGGTGCAGGGGGTGTGTTCAAATCTTCAAGCAGTATTGCATATCAGTTGAGCCGATTAAGTTATATTGATACGAGAATGTTCGCAACAGATTATTGGGCTCCTTCAACGATAATAAATAATAGTATTGGTGCTAAGTTTACACATGTAGTAAATCCTACTACATTTTATGATATAAGGATTTCTCGTTTTGGATCAAGTTATGAGACTAATCCTGGTACTGCACGCGACACTACTAAAATTAAAATGTTCGGAAATTCTTATTGGGTTGATGAAGCACCTTTTGGCTTTCAACCAGCACCCAGTTTTGGAATTGATGGTATGAGGATGGGTGTTGGGATGAGTAACTCAAGGGATTCAAGTGAAGTTGCTACTTATTCTTTGAAATTTGATTTTACCAGCCAAGTTGACAAATTCAATCAAATAAAAGCCGGTATAGATTTTAATTATACTTTAAATCAAACTAACTATGCATCTGTTGATGAATTTTTGCCACAGGGTCGTTCACAATCTAAATGGGATTCAAAACCAGTTCGTGGAGCGTTTTATATTCAAGACAAATTGGAATTTGAAGGTATGATTGCCAATTTAGGTGTTAGAATGGATTATTTTGATCCCGGCGGCGAATGGTGGGTTTATGAACCATGGACAGGAGCCTTTAGTGCAGTTAATTCTCCAGGTATGGATACTCTCCTAACAAAAGAAAGAACAGAGAAACAAATAACTTTCAGTCCAAGAGTTGGTATTGCTTTCCCAATTACAGTTAATAGTAAATTATATTTCAACTATGGACATATGCGTTCTTTCCCAACTCCTGAAAATTTGTATTTATTAAGAAAAAACTCGTTTGATCAAGCAGTACTGCGAGTAGCTACACCTAATAATCCACTAGAGAGAACAGTTCAATATGAATTGGGATATGAACATAATTTATTTGATCAGTTTCTTTTACGTGTGGCAGGTTATTATAAGGATATTTCAGATCAACCTTACTTAGTGCGCTATATCAATAGAGATGGTGATATAGATTACAGGGTATCCGAGCCAAATTCATATGCAGATATTAGAGGAGCAGAATTTACAATAAGCAAAAACAGAGGTGAATGGTTCCAGGGATTCTTCAACTACACATATGATGTATCAACCAGCGGTAATTTTGGCTGGTCTAGACAGTTCGAAAATCCAACCGAACAATTAGATTATGAAAGAACCTCGGGCGATGAAAAACAAAGTAAACCTGTTCCACGTCCATACGCCAAGATTAATCTGAACTTCTTTTCTCCTTCAAGTTTAGGTATATTATTAGGTGATTGGAGGTTAAATCTTATTGGAGGTTGGAATAATGGATTTTATTTAACTTGGACCGGTGGAGGAGCAATACCAGGAATATTATACAATGTTCAGTGGAAAGATTCTTATACGATGGATCTCAGATTTTCTAAATCGATAAATATCTCAGATGTTGCTCAAATTGAATTCATTATGGATGTGAGCAATTTATTTAATTTTAAAAATATGTCTAGTAGATACGGCTTTGTAGATGGAAATGATTATAATGAGTATATGAAATCACTTCATTTACCTTCAGATGTCGGGGATGAATTGTCAGGAAGCTATATAAATATACCTGGGGACGACACACCGGGTGATTACCGATCTTCCGGAGAGTTTACCCCAATTGTACCGGTTCCAGATATTAATTCAGTTAGTGAACCATCAGATGCTGCTATATATTGGGACAAGACAACGCAACGATATTTTGAACATGATGGTAATCAATGGGTAAGGGTAGATGAGGGTAAAATGCATACAATCATTCAGAATAAACAATATATAGATATGCCCAATCAAGAATTCTTCTCCTTCTTGAATCCTAGGAAAATATATTTTGGGCTAAAATTATCGATTAAATTTTAAATTTTGTTATAGGTAATCTCAATGAGGAAAAAATGAAAATTTTTAGTAATAGTAAACGAAAAAATATATTTATTAGTTTTCTATTTTTACTTTTCATCAGTTCTACATTATTCTCTCAAGGAAGGACAAAATGGCTAGGTGTTGGTTCTCTCCATAATTGGTACTCTGAGTTTGGTGCAGAAATTGAGCACGGATTATTCGCATCTCAACAATATGGCTTAAGATGGCCAGCTTCTCATCCTTATCAGGATATGCAAGCAGCCAAAGCTTTCTGGATTGGTGTTAAGAACTTTAAAGATGCTGATCAATTTGGTGGGAATACATTTTTGCATAAGGTTGTTCATGTTGGACCGCGAGTTAGTGGTGCAAATGAATTTTTTCCTGTCAAATTTGAAATGTATGGTAAATTTGAACCACCAAAAGTATATGTGGATGGAGAAGAATCTTTCCAATTGTCTCAAGCAGTTGATAAAATAAATGTTGATCAACCATATGATAAAATGATCTACAATGAAATAAATACAATGGTTGGGGCAACTGTAAAAAGAAAAATATATCAATTCAGCCAAGAGTATCATGATAATTATATTATACATGAAGTGACCATTGTTAATACTGGAAATGTTGATGATGATTCGGAAATTGAATTACCAAATACAACTTTAGAAGATGTTTACCTCTACTATCATTATCGGTTGGCTATTTCTCGAAATACAAGATATGTGATAGGAAACGCTACTGGGTGGGGTATTAACACAATGTTAGATGTAAGAGGTGATGGTTTAGACGGGCAATACGGAACTGATGATGAAGATCTGAGGGCAAATTATGCATGGCACGGGTATTATCCAGCCAAAGAAGTCGATTACGATAATATTGGCGGACCTATTTGGGAACCTAACACTTCTGGAGGACTTTTAACAGAGACAGATACTGTTGGTAGATTAGGCTCAGCTCAATTTTGTGGTGTTATTACATTACATGCTGACCAAGGTGTAGGGAATAATAGTGATGATATCTCACAACCTTCGACCACAGGATATGTTGGTTCAGACGCACCGTTTACTTCACAAAATGATCCGTTTAATCCGGTGAAAATGGGTGAAGAATATGGATTGATGGAAAAAGGCCATCAGGAACGTCACGCTTATGTGGTTAAATCGGACGGTAATTTTGCTGAACAGCAAGATAATCCTGCACTTAGTTCACCAGGCGGATTTTCTAATGTTAATGGTTATGGTCCCTATACATTAGCCCCGGGCGATAGTATCAGAATTGTATGGGCCGAAGGAGCTAGTGGTTTATCTTGGAATAATTGTGTGAGCATTGGAAGAGATTATAAAAACGGTACTATTGATGCTGTTACTAAAAATGAGTTTGTTATGACAGGACGCGATTCTCTTTTCGAGACATTTAGAAGAGCTATTGAAAATTATAATAGTGGGCAAGGATTTACTATTCCGCAAAATCCATTACCTCCATCAGCTTTTTATGTGGATGGTAAAGGGGATAGAATTGAACTAAGCTGGGAATATGATGAAACTATAGGCCCCGCAATTTCAGGATTTGGATTATATAGAGCGAGGGAAAAAGTAGATAGTACATATTACCTAATTCAAACTGCTTCCCCAAGTGAAAGGACGTTTTATGATACATCTGCCATCAGAGGAGTAAGTTATTTTTATTACATCCAAGCTATTGGTCTTGCTTCTGATAATAATGGTGGTGGTTTAACCCCTTCAGGGGTACCGTTACGTAGTGGACGGTTTTATTCACAATCCTATACAACAACACAGCTAAAAAGGCAAGCTGCAGAAAAAGTTAGTGAGTTTAGAGTTGTTCCAAACCCATATATCAGGGGAGTTGCTTCCGAGCTGACTTTTGGGGTTGATGAATTGAATAAAATAGCCTTTTATAATATTACCGGAGATTGTAAAATTCAAGTATATTCTGAGATGGGTGAATTAATCTGGGAAGTAGAGCATAATGATGGCAGCGGTGATGAATTTTGGTTTCAGACAACCTCTAGCAACCAACTTGTTGTTAGTGGAGTATACATTGCTGTTGTTACTGATAATGAAACTGGTGAAAAATCGATTCAAAAATTTGCGATCATTAAATAATAAAATTTATCTGATGGGGACATCAATGAAAAAAAATATTATTACTATAACACTGAAAGTTTTTCTTCTAGGCTTACTTTTTAACAGCTTATTAGTAGCTCAGGATCAACAAAAACTTG
>JBDLIN010000137.1:0-10287 GCA_039714835.1 Bacteroidota bacterium
TTCATCAATCATAAAATACTGATATTGCTCAGCTAAATATTTTATTACGTCCTTTCGTTCCAGTAGCTTCTGCGTAACTAAAAGTAAATCCTCGAAATCTAAATATCCTAGGTGATCTTTTTTTTGCTCATATCTTAAGAGAATTTCCTCCCAAAGATTAATTATTGACAGGCCAAATTTTGCAAGCTGATGTTCAGTCTCTTTATAATTATCAGTAAAATCAAAAACTCTAATTTCATTAGCAAAGTTTTCAATTTCTTCAATCGTAGATTCAACTTCTTCTCTTAACTTTTTACTCAAATAACTTTGAGACCTTACTGTTCCTTTACCAGTAATAATTATTGTAAAGATTTTATTAAGCGTAATTATTTTCTCGAAGATATTCTCTTTGATCGGCTTATTAAGAATTTCATCTACTTTTTCAGCAAAGTCTATGTTTTTAGCATTTTGAAGAACTAGATTATTCACTTTTTCAATTTGTTTAATAACAGACGAAATTCCATTGTCAAATATTTCTTTAAAATATTTTTCAAAAGATTCACTAAAATATTTTTCTATCTCAACTTCACTTTTAGAATAGAGGTTTTCATTTAGTTTAATAACTATACTTCTTTTCCCAATCAGAGTTTTTAAGTGTTGACTAAGAATATTACGTGAACCAAATAGATGGATTATCTGTTTAAGATCAGGAAAAAGTTCACTTTTATTTTTTATTGTCTCACTAATAAATTCTTCAATGGTTGTAGTTATAAGTTCATCAGTAGTGTTCTTATCAATTGGAGTAAAATTCGCATCTACACCAGCTTCCGGAGAAAACTCTTTCAATAGATCTGTGCAAAAGGAGTGGATAGTTGAGATCTTTGCTGAAACTAATTGGCGTCTAATTCTTTCTAATTTTCTAACAATCTCACTGTCACCACTTTCTTTTATTCTATTATCTAATTCATCTGCAATTTTTTTATATAATTCTGCAGCTGCTTTGTCTGTAAAAGTAATTGCGACAATATTATTTAACTGGATGTTTTCCTGAATGAGAATTGATAAAAATCTTCGAGCAAGAACAAAAGTTTTACCTGAACCTGCATTTGCTGTAAGAGAGATATGCTTTTTATGATTGAGTGCTTCTAATTGATAGGGTGTTAAATTGGGCATCTTAATCTTGAGATATTTTAATTATTATTTCTGTCCCTTTGGGAGAAGTCTCGCTTATATAAATTATTCCATTGGTAATATCCAAAAACCTTTTTGCTAAACTAAGACCAAGTCCCATTCCCTCTTTTTTAGTTGTATAGTTCTCGTCAAATATTTTATTCAGTATTTCATCTGTAATACCGTGACCATCATCTTTCACTCGGATCATTATATCGCCTTCAGATAGCTCGATAGTGATTACAACATTAGAAGCATCAGCTTGAATAGAATTTCGAATCAAGTTAATGATCATCCTTTGAAATTGTTCTCTATCACTTCTAATAGTAGCTTCATTCAAATCAGCTTTAAGTTCAACTTTACATTGCTCATCGATAAATAGATCCACAGTTTCTTTAACAAGAGCGACCAGATCAAGATCATCTAGTTTAATTGAGGGCATTTTAGCAAAACTTGAAAACTCAGATGCAATGTTTGTCAAATTTTCAATTTGAGTAATTAATGTTGATGTAACTTTATTAAATATTTCGTCAAACTTATTTGACTTATCTTTATAAGTAGAAATTAAATGCTGGACAGCTAGTTTCATTGGAGTCAATGGATTTTTAATTTCGTGAGCTACTTGTTTTGCCATCTCTTTCCAAGCAGACTCACGTTCAACCTCTGCTAATTCGACTTGATTTTTTTTCAACTCCCGAACCATTCTATTAAATCCATCAATCAGTTCTTTTATTTCACCTTTACTAGAACTCTGAAGCTGAATGTCCAAGTCTCCACTTCCAACTGATTTTGTTGCTTTAGTTAACTTTTCTATTGGTGAAGAAATTTGATTAGCTAAAAGTGTACTTAATAAAATAATCAAAATGATTGCGAGTGAATAAGTGCCGAACAGAAAAATATTTAATTCAGTTCCTGTCATTGGAAGCTGAATTCTATTGAATGCATCACTAACACTTATTACATAAACTTTATCACCTATTGTTGCCTTATAAAAGAAAGTGTTGTATACATAATTTTCAATAGATTCATTAAGTACATATTCCTTTTCACCTTTGTAGAAAAGATTTAAATAAGCTTCAGCATTAAGTGTTTTAGATAATAATCCAATTTTGTAATAAACTCCCTCTGAGCTATATATTAGATTCTCTCCTTCAAATATGGAAAAATGTATTCTCAAATCATTAACAGCCTTGTCAAGAATTGATTTCTCATTTAATGTTGAGTTATAAAAGTAATTATCTAAATATTGGTTTACATTATCAGCTCTTTTTCCAAGCTTATAGTACACAGCATCACTATTTTTTTCTTCTGTAATTTCCTTAAAATAATTCGCCAATAATATTAAAGGAAGAACCGAAACTAATAGCAATGCTAACAGGATTTTCATCCTAAAACTAATTTTTAACTCATCAATTTTGGAAAAATTTGCAGCAGCCACAATCAATAGTATAATTAGAATCATTATACTATGAATAAAAAAGACTTTAAAGAAATTATATAGACTCCATGTAACATCTTTATCTCTCAAACCTACTGCTATAATCTCTTCATCCCCATTATAAATATCTTTATTCAAATAAAAAGTATGACCTTCTCCATTAAGCAGTAAATTGATCCATGCTTCGTTATTTTCAGTAAACTTTGCATTGAGAATTTTTTCTGTTTCAGGTTCTGATATCAAAGCATCGGTGTAATAATAGGATAATTTTTGATTCTTAAATTCAAATATTTTTAGAAAATCGAGATTAATAGAAATCTTTGAAATTGGATTTGATGAGCTGAGGAATTCTTCAGTCTGATCAATTCCAAAACCGTAAACATCATGTAATAAAGATACTTCAACAAATCCTAATGTTTTACTTTCATGTTTAATAGGAGTGATTATGCGAATAATTTGATTTTCAGTTCCTTCTATTTTTTGGGATACTTTTCGAACTTCGTTAATATCAGATTTTTCATCATTCCAATCCCAAATAAAGGGCTCATCAAACTCATAATTGAAACTGCCCAGCAATGATTTATCAGGGGCAATGATGTTTATGATCGAACTTTTTGAATCTCTTGAAAGAGCGCTATTACTCCATATTACAAAAGCCTCAGAATTAAAATCATTACTTTTATTTAATAACTTCTGCTTCACATAATCATCTTGAGCTACTTCATAAATTATCTTATCAGCATAATAATCAAGTAGATCAATACTTGTACGAGTCATTTCAGTTGCAATTGTTTTTAATGATCTCTTCTCGAGATCGAAATTGAAATAGCTAAGAAGAGATATCGATAAAAATGATCCGGCGAATAATATTGTAAGTAATACTGTATTCTTACTCGATTTTTGGAACTCTATAAAATAACCAATTGCTAAAGCAATTAAGATGAATACTACCCTAACAAACCAATTGGTCTGCGGATCCAATTGAATAAGATCAAAGATAATCCCAAATAATTGTAGAAAGAAAAAAAGAAAAAATAAGTTCTGAATTGGACTTTTATCTGAGACTCTTACAACACTCCGTAATAATAGAAGAACTAATAAAACTGATAATAAAACAAATCCCGAACCAATAAGAAGTACATTTAAATACATAAAGGTTGTTGGTAGATCGGAAAAAAGGAGTGTTTCTTTAAAATAAAGTATAGTTGAATCAAAAACGATACTATTAATTGTTACTCCAAAAATCCTAAGAATGACAAAAAAGAGCACGCTTAGAAATAGAATTTCAGTAGTTGCTAGGATATTATTAGAAGATTTTTGAATTTGTTTAATTCCCTTTGCAGCAACAGACTTATAAATTACAAATAGAATAGTGATCAGAGTTATCACCGTTAGAAACAATTCCATGGGTGATTTTACAATTCCATATCCAAAAGTGGAGGAAAAATAGACTGGATTGTTAAGTTCCGCAACACCAATTTTTCCTGGAACATCTAAAAGAAATAGGACTGCTCTGAAGAGTAATATATATATAGATATTAATAGAATCCGAATAAAGCTGTATTTTGTCTTATCTATAAGTGAAAAAAGCCAAAGCCCTAAAAAGATAAATGCCGTAAATGCAAAAATTGATTGTACTAAAAATGTGATACTTTCAAGGTTTTCAATCCCTTCATTAACATTTATATTGGTTATATATGCATAACCAATCTTGTTTCCTTTGCTGTTGAGTATATCGAATGAAAATTTAGGTATCTTATCCACATTACTAGTTAATCTACTCTGATACACAATTTTTAGATCAACATTATATTTATTACTGAGTTGTCCGGATAAATTTAATGGTTCGAAGTATTCATTTCTTAATTGGTAGTGTTTTTCCAGAGGAATCGATAAATATATAGCTCGATCATCATTAAGACTTACAACGGACAAATATATTTTAAGTGAAGAATCATAAAAGAAACTTTTTTCATTAAGAAAAGTTTTCTGAAAATTTTTGAATTGATTATTACTTAAAGGATGGTTATTGTTCCAAATAATTAACTGCCCAGTGCTGTCGTAAATACCTACCCCAATATTGCTGAACTCACTTCCATTAACAAGGTCAAAGATCTCTTCCTTTCCAAGATTATCATACAACGAAACTGAATTTGTGGTATTCCTTAACGTTGAAAGGTGTTCAACTAATGTCGCTTCTCTTTTAGAAATAACATTTTGAGTCTCTGTTTTTAATAATGAAATTTTTTCTTCAAAACTCTTCTCTTTTTTTGTCACTAATGATGTTGATATGAGTGGAGAAATGATTCCAACCATAGCAATCATGATGATAGAAACACCAAAATAGATAAGATACTTTTTCTGACTTTTTATTTTTCTAATCATCAAAAATTAGTTTATAGTAATTTGAGAAATCTTCCAAGAATCTTCGCTATGTTTTAGAGATACAAAAACTTGTGAAGTTCTACGCATACCCTGAAATGAATATGTAAATTGTCCAACTGCAAATGGAGTTTCTGCAGAATCGTTGATACGAATAAATTTAAATCTGATCGGTTTATATGTTGAAAGAAATTCCTTTATAATATAATAGGATTGATCTTTGCCAAAATATGATGAGACACCATTTTCAAGACTGATATATGTTTCAGTATCAAAAAAGAGTGAAAATTCTTTTACTGCCCCGGTATTCATCCCATTTTCAAAGCTTGTAAAAATTTTGCTTATTTCACTTTGCTTTGGTATTTGATTACTGCCCTCAATTGAAACTTCACCAAATACAAATAAATTTAGCAATAGAAAACTGAAAAGTATTATAAATATTTTTTTACTCATTTTACTGTAATTGTTTTATATAAAATAATTAAAAGAGATTAAAAAATACATAGTATTACTGTGGGAATTCTTTGATGATAAAGATCAGCATTCTATAACAATTATTTTATATAGTTCAACAAAAACTGAGCTGTCAACGGTCATGGCGCTACAGCTACTTTTTAAAAACCAACCTGCCTTCGGCAAGGCAGGTTTTTTTATTATTAAGTATGATAAAATCATTTTCATTTCAAAACTTTATCAGGTCGTTTTGTTCTTGTTTCACTATTTCTATTTATCTTAAGTTCAGCATTGCCTTCAGCAACTTGATAAGCCCAATCAAATGTCATCCTATCATTACTAATGTTTCGAATCCTAATTTTTGCAAAGTGATTATCCCATGTCCAAATAACATATGTATGACCAACATAAGCTTGAACATATTTTACATTTGCACCAGGCATTAAGTCAATCCATCCGTCAACTGGAGCTTCAGATATATCATAAATATCATAAGTCCAACCCATATCCTGGATATCTGTATCTTCCCAAACATTCAAATAAAAAATCCCATCATCATTTTCGAAGAAGAAATCTGCATAGTCAGAATTGTAAGCTGTTACTTGATAAGCAGCAAAATTATATGCAGATATCTCAGGATAATACCAGAAATCATATATTCTATTTCCAAATCCTTCAGGACGAGGTGTATCATAAGCAACATCGTAACTAAGTTCACTCTCATTTCCATCATAATCATATGATGCAACTGCGTAATAAGTAGTGATCCCATTTGACGCACCATAATCCATTAAGAATGTATTTTTTGTTGTTCCTATAAGTGAATATTTCCCGTTATATGTATCACTCCAATAAACAGCATAACCAGCAAGATCTGAATTATACACAGGATCCCATCTAATCTCTACTTGGCTATCACCCGTATGAGTTCTAATATTGTTTGGAGTTCCTGGCGGTGTTCTGTCATAGTAAATAACAGTATCTTCAACACAACCAAAAAATGATGCAAATAATAATACTACACTAATAATTTTAATCCATTTCATTTTATCCTCCTTGACATATATAACCTCTATGACAAGATGGATGCCATCTTTCAAATTGTTATAAAAGTTTAAGAAATGAATTAAATATTAAACTTTTTGAGGAAAATGAGTGGTTTTTAGAAAGAAGTTAAAAGGCTCCAGTGTATAGAGAAATAGACAATTGTGGAGCCAATTATTAACAAATATTAGAGATTTATAAATTCATCCTCATAATAAAGCTGTGAATTATTAATTACAGCTACAGATTTTCCTTTTAATTTCCTCTCATGAAAAGGAGAATTTTTCGATTTTGATTTAAATTTTTTGATATCAACTTCCCATTCAAGGTCAGGACTTAGAATTGTTAAGTTTGCTTTTTCACCTTCTGCAATTTGCGGGATTGACAAGTTTAAAATTTTCCTCGGATTAATGGATAATTTCTCAATAAGTTGTTCGAGAGTTAATCTTTGCGTATGATAAAGTTCCGTTAATGCTAAACCAAGTTGTGTCTCTAATCCTAAAATACCATTAGGTGCATATACAAACTCCATTTCTTTATCTTCTAATGCATGCGGTGCATGATCACTTGCAATACAGTCAATGGTTCCATCTTTCAATCCTTCAATTATAGCATCAACATCTTTCTGCTCTCTTAAAGGGGGATTCATCTTGAAATTTGTATCGAATGATTTAACATTTTCATCTGATAGTGTAAAATGATGCGGTGTAACTTCTGCAGTAACATTCAATCCGCGCTGTTTTGCTTCACGCACAAGTTCAACCGAACGACTGGAACTGATATGAGATACATGGAATTTTCCACCAGTATATTCAGATAATAATATGCCTCGCATAACAATTATATCTTCTGCAGCAGTAGCAATTGAAGGAAGTCCAAGTTGTGTTGATATTTCACTTTCATTCATCGCACCGCCAGCCATTGATTCATCCTCACAATGCTCAATTATCGGAGCGCCAATCATTTGTGAATATTCAAGCGCACTTCTTAAAATAGCTGATGTTTTTACAGCAACGCCATCATCTGAAAAGCCAACAGCTCCTGCATCAGCAAGTTCCAGCATTGGAGCTAGGGATTCCCCTTTTCTCCCATTTGTAACTGCCCCAATCGGATTAACTTCTACTAAATGCTTAGCGCTCTTTTCAGCGATAAGCTTAATCACTTCTGCTGAATCAATTGCCGGAGTTGTATTAGGCATACAAGCTATTCCAGTAAATCCACCTGCAGCGGCAGCATTACTTCCAGTTACAACGGTTTCCTTATCCTCACGACCGGGTTCTCTGAGATGAACATGCATATCATATAATCCTGGGACACACACGCAGTTCTGAAGATCTAACACTTTTGCATCTTGACATTTTGATGCATCGATTGAACCAATTTCTTTTATAATTCCTTCTTCAATAAGAATATCTGAATTTTTATCTAATTTTTGATCTGGATTAACTACCCTAAGACCTTTAAGTAAAACCTGCATTTTTTCTCCTTAAGCTTCTTCTGGCTTAGTACCTAACAAATAAAGCACTGCCATTCTTATAGCTACACCATTAGTAACTTGATTTAAAATAATTTGGAAAGGTCCGTCTGCAACTTCGGATGATAACTCAACTCCTCTATTTATAGGACCTGGGTGCATGATTAAAACATTTGGATTGTTCCTTTTTATCCTTTCTGAAGTGATTCCAAAATAGTTATGGTATTCTCTTACTGAAGGGATTAAAATACCAGCTTTTCTTTCCAACTGTATTCGCAATACATTTAGTACATCATGCTCTTGCATTGCTTTATCAATATCATGATACACCTTTACTCCAAGTGATTCAATTTCTCTAGGAATCATAGTAGAAGGTCCACAAACTGAAACAGTGGCTCCCATAGCCTGCAATCCATATATGTTAGATAAAGCAACACGGCTATTCCTAATATCACCAACTATACAAATTTTTAATCCCTCTAACTTTCCTATTTTCTCTCGGATTGAATACATATCCAAAAGAGCCTGCGTTGGATGTTCATGCCTGCCATCTCCAGCATTAATTACATTAGCATCAGAGATTTGTGTAAGGTATTTCGGAACACCGGCAGATTCGTGCCGACATACAATCATATCAACTTTCATTGCTTCAATATTTCTAACAGTATCTTTAAAGGATTCACCTTTAGCAGCGCTACTGCCGGATTTAGCAAAATTGATTGTATCTGCCGAGAGTCGTTTTTGAGCTAATTCAAATGAAAGTCTAGTCCTTGTAGAATTTTCAAAAAACAAATTAACAATTGTTTTACCTTGTAAAGTTGGTACTTTTTTAATTGGTCTTTCTAAAACTTCTCTGAATGTGGTTGCAGTATCCAAAATCAGTTGAATATCTTCTTTTGGTACATCCTGCAATCCGAGCAAATGATTTGATGATAGTGCCATTAATTATAACCTATATTTGATCATTTAAAACTTCAACGAGATAGACAGCATCTTCATTATCTATCTCAGTCATTTTTACTTTTACTTCTTCGTTTATTGATGTTGGAATATTTTTCCCTACATAGTCTGCTGTTATTGGCATTTCACGATGCCCTCTATCAACCAGCACACAGAACTGAATGGAGTTTGGTCTTCCTAAATCCATTATTGCATCTAAAGCAGAACGAACTGTTCTACCTGTATAAAGAACATCATCAATCAGAATGATATCCTTTTCAGTAATATCAAATGAAATATTGGTAACGGAAACTTCCGGCTGCTTAAG
The DNA here is from genome assembly GCA_039714835.1 of Bacteroidota bacterium. Classification (GTDB taxonomy): domain Bacteria; phylum Bacteroidota; class Ignavibacteria; order Ignavibacteriales; family Melioribacteraceae; genus SZUA-22. The sequence goes on from JBDLIN010000137.1 coordinate 9,208, forward strand.
TCGTGTTCGAAAATCATCCCGATAAAGAGTTATGTCAAGAATTCCAAGCTCAGGTTCACGATTTTCAATTTTAGTTATTTTTTCTTGTATTCTGTTCGCAAGAAATTCACCACGAGTTCTCATTCCTATCAATACTATATTTTCAGAACCGCGGTTGTGCTCAATAATTTCATGTGCCAAACGAGTAATTGTTCTTTTAAGTCCAACTTCATCAATTAATTTTGCTTTTATTTCCATATACAAAAAATCCTCTTTGACTCAGGGTCGCAGAGGTCCTTAATTGTTAAAAATATTTTATTATTGTGCTCAACCTTTCTTATCTCTCGGATAAATTTAAAGGGAATTTATTTATTCAAAAATAGTTTAATTAATTTTTAATGTAAAGTAATAGATAATAATTCTTTAATAAAAATTTTTCAAAATAATTTTCTTCTATGTCAAACTGATAATAAAAAACAATTCTTTGTGACCGCTGTGAAAAATTTTGTGCTCCCGGCCGGCAAGCTTGTGGTTAAGTAAAAAAATAACCACTAAGGACACAATAGCACACACAAAGTGCACAAGGAAACTTATAGAGGATATTAAACCAATGAATTAAATGTGTTCTACTTGTATAAGATAATTTAAACGAAAAATGGGTCGTTATAAATTCGACCCATTTTACTAAAATTATTTTATCTTAAACTATTTAGATACTTTAAATTCTATTCTTCGATTCATTGCTCTGCCCGCTGCATCTTTATTATCACCAATTGGATTTACAGAACCGTATCCGTTAGTTGAAATTCTATTTGAAGAGATCCCTCGTGCAGCTAAATAATCTTTAACTGCATCAGCTCTCATTTTTGACATTTTAATATTATTTTTATCTGAACCGATATTATCAGAATAACCTTGAACTTCAACTGTTATCTTCGGATTTTCATGCATAACTCTAGCTGCATGATATAGAATTGGATATGACTCTGGTTTAAATTTAGCACTATTGAAATTAAAATTAACCCCCATTAAAATAATTCTTTCTTCAGATGGAACTTCCTTTTCAACGATTACCTCTTTTACTACTTCTTTTGGAATATG